>NZ_JBEOYO010000037.1:0-92512 GCF_040297125.1 Streptomyces sp. NPDC001868
ACAGCCCACTGATCGTCAGAAAGATCCCCTCGTCCCACACCGAGATCATCGCGATGCGGGACGAGAAGCAGAGCCGACTTTCAAAACACGGCCTAGGGGACCTGCTGCCCCTTCCCCAGGGCGATCACGCCGCCCCGGGACACCGTGTACAGCTCGGCGTCCCGCTCGGGGTTGACGCCGATGGTGGCGCCCGGCGGCACCTGGACATTCTTGTCGAGCACGGCGCCGCGTACGACCGCGCCCCGCCCGATGTGGACGTTGTCGTGCAGGACCGAGCCCTGGACGACGGCGCCCGGGTCGACGACGACCCCCGGGGAGAGGACGGACCGGGTCACCTGGCCGCGGATCAGGCAGCCCGCGCTGATGATCGACTCGCTGGCGATGCCGCCCGCGTTGAACCGGGCCGGCGAGAGCTGGCCGGAGCTGGTGTAGATGGGCCAGCTGCGGTTGAAGAGGTTGAAGGCGGGGCGCTCGGCGATGAGGTCCATATGGGCGTCGTAGTACGCGTCGAGCGTGCCGACGTCCCGCCAGTAGCCCTGGTCGCGGGTGGTCTCGCCGGGCACGTGGTTGGCGCTGAAGTCGTACAGCTGCGCCTCGCCCCGGTCGGTGAGCTGGGGCAGGATCGAGCCGCCCATGTCGTGGACGGAGTCCTCGTCCTCGGCGTCCCGCTGGAGCGCCTCCACCAGGGCCTTGGTGGTGAAGATGTAGTTGCCCATCGAGGCGAACACACTTTCGGGGTCGTCGACCAGGCCCGGCGGGTCGGCCGGTTTCTCCAGGAAGCGTTCGACGGTCCGGCCGTCGGAGCCGGGCGTGATCACACCGAAGGACGACGACTCCGTGCGCGGCACCCGGATGCCGGCCACCGTCACGCCCGCGCCGCCCTCGATGTGCTGCGCCAGCATCTGGCGGGGGTCCATGCGGTAGACGTGGTCGGCGCCGAACACGGCCACGTACTCCGGCCGTTCGTCGTGCACCAGGTTCAGGGACTGCAGGAGCGCGTCCGCGCTGCCCAGGTACCAGCGCGGGCCGAGCCGCTGCTGGGCCGGGACCGGGGTGACGTAGTTGCCCAGCAGGCTCGACATCCGCCAGGTCGTGGTGATGTGCCGGTCCAGCGAGTGCGACTTGTACTGCGTGAGCACGCAGATGCGCAGGATGTCCGCGTTGACGAGATTGGAGAGGACGAAATCCACCAAGCGGTACGTTCCGCCGAAAGTCACCGCTGGTTTCGCACGGTCGGCGGTCAGGGGCATCAGCCTCTTGCCCTCCCCGCCCGCCAGTACGATTCCCAGCACCGAAGGTCCACCTCGCCGCATACCGCCGCCCCTCTGCCCGCCCGGTTGTGCCGAACTCTGTTCCTTGGTTACCCCTGTTTGAGGACTTCCTCGTAAAGCCGGACCGTCCGCCGGGCGACCGCGTCCCAGCCGAACTCCCGCACCGCGCGCTCCCGTCCGGCCTCGCCCATCCGGGCGGCCGTCGCGGGATCGGCGAGGACCGAGTCGAGGGCGCCGGCCAGCCGGCCCTCGAAGCCGTCCCCGGCCGTCACGAGCAGGCCCGTGACGCCGTCCTCCACGACCTCCGGTATACCGCCGACCCGCGAGGCCACCACGGCCGTTCCGCAGGCCATGGCCTCCAGGTTGACGATGCCCAGCGGCTCGTACACCGACGGGCAGACGAACACGGCGGCGTGCGTGAGGAGCTGGATCACTTCCGGGCGCGGCAGCATCTGCGGGATCCAGAACAGGCCCTCGCGTACGCGGCTCAGCTCCGCGAAGAGCTCGCGGAACTCCTGGTCGATCTCCGGGGTGTCGGGCGCGCCCGCGCAGAGCACGACCTGCGCGGCCGGGTCGATGTCCCGTACGGCGCGCAGCAGGTGGGGCACGCCCTTCTGGCGGGTGATGCGGCCGACGAACAGGACGTACGGGCGGCCGGTGTCGACGCCGATCCGGTCGAGGACGTCCGTGCCGTGGTCCGGCCGATAGAGGGAGGTGTCGATGCCGTTGTGCACGACGTGGAGCCGCGCCGGGTCCAGGGCGGGGTAGCAGCCGAGGATGTCGTCGCGCATGGCGCCGGAGACGGCGATCACCGCGTCGGCGGACTCGACGGCGGTGCGCTCGGCCCAGCTGGACAGGGTGTAGCCGCCGCCCAGCTGCTCGGCCTTCCAGGGGCGCAGCGGCTCCAGCGAGTGGGCGGTCACGACGTGCGGGATGCCGTGCAGCAGCTTGCCGAGGTGGCCTGCGAGATTGGCGTACCAGGTGTGCGAGTGGACCAGTTCGCGGTCTTCGAGTCCGGCCGCGATGGAGAGGTCCACGGAGAAGGTGCGCAGCGCGTCGTTGGCGCCGTCGAGCGCGGACCAGGGCCGGTGGCGTACGACGCCGCCGCCCGCACCCTCGCCCCAGCAGTGCACGTCCAGGTCGATCAGGGACCTCAACTCATGGGCGAGGAACTCGACATGGACGCCCGCGCCACCGTAGACGTCGGGCGGATACTCCCGGGTCAGCAGGCCGACTCGCACCCGGAACCCCCTGTCTCAGCGGCTGGTTCCCACATGGTCACCCAGAAGGGACGGTTGGGGAAGACCACGATTTCGCGCGCGGGGGCGCGCCCGGTGTCAGGTGCGCGGTCCGCCGAGGGGGCGCGTGCCGGGCGGCCGGTCGAAGCAGCAGTCGCCGCAGAGTCCGCCGCCGGGCAGCCGGTAGTAGAGACAGCAGCTGCGGCGGCGGTGGGTCACCGGGTCGAGCGTGCCGGCCAGACCGGGGTGCGCGAACAGGCCGGCGGCGAGCGCGCGGGCCCGACTCGCCGCCTCCGTGCGGCCGTTGGCGGCGGCCCAGCGGTCGATCTGGCGTACGGCGCCCATCAGCGCGGATGCCGCGTTCCCCCACAACAGCCGCTCGGATACGGGCAGTTGAGCGCGCAGAGCCGCCGCCAGCGGTACGAGATGGCCGTCCCGTACGACCTCGCCGATCCGCTCGGCGGGCAGGCTCCGTACCTCGGTCAGCCACAGCTCGTCCGGGGCGCTCGCGTCCGCGTCCCAGCGCAGCAGGCTCGGGTCGAGGTCGGGTACGCGGTCGTACAGGGCGGCCGCGCCGAGGGCCACCGACCACAGGCGGGCGGCGAAGCCGAGGTGGGCGATGGAGGCGGCCACACGCGGCTCGGGCGCCCGGACACTTCGGGCGACCTTCCGGACACGGAAAATTACGGGATTCGCGTAAACCTCCCGTTCCTCGTCGGCATCCCGTGCCGCGTAGGCCTCCGCGAGGGTGGGCAGCGGGCCGTGCGGGGGTTCTCCCGTACGTAGTACGAAGAAGCCGCCGAGGGCCGAGAGCGCGGTGAGGCCGGGGTCGTGATCCACGAGGACGAGTAGTACCAGGGCGTGTACGCGCGCTCACCTGGGGGCTTGCACTCCGTGTCGCCCACCTTGGGTATGACGTGGGGTTCGTCGTACTCCAACGGCAGTAGGACTTATTGAGTGCTCAGGTACGACGACGTGAACGCTTTCGCGAGGCATCGTGGTCATTATGAAAGCCGAGCGTTCACCGCGCCGGGCCCGGAGCCCTCGCGCTGCGCTGAGGAGCCGCGCATGAGTGCCCTCGCGTTGTCCGTGCTGCTGTCGTTCGTCTCCGCCGTCGCGTATGCGGGCGGGGCGATCGTCCAGGAGCGTGTCGCGGTGTCCTCCCCCGGCCAGGCCTACGCGCCGCTGCGCCGGCCGGTCTGGTGGGCCGCCGTCGGGCTGAACGGCCTGGGCGGGCTGCTGCACGTGGTGGCCCTGGCCTACGGCCCGCTGAGCCTGGTGCAGCCGCTGGGCGCGCTGACCATCGTCTTCGCCCTGCCCATGGCGGCGCTCTTCGTGGGCCGCAAAGCCGGTGCGACGGCCTGGCGGGGCGCCATCATGGCGACGGTGGGTCTCGCGGGCCTGCTCTCCCTGGTCGGCTCGGCCGACACGCAGTCGCTGGACACCACCCAGCGGGTGCTGGTCGCCGTGGTCAGCGGTGGCGCCGTGGCCGCGCTGATGGTGGCGGGCCACGCCGCGCACCGGCATCCGGCGGTTCGCAGCATCCTGCTGGCGGTCGCCTCCGGTGTCGCGTTCGGTATGTCCTCGGTCTTCACGAAGACGGTCGCCGTCGACTGGACGGACGGCGTCACGCTCGCCGACCTGCCGACCCTCGCGGTCATCGGCGTCTTCGCGACGGCCGGGCTGCTGCTGTCCCAGGCGGCCTACCGGAGCGGCGGCCTCGCGGCCCCGCTCGCCACGCTCACCGTGGTGAACCCGGTGGTGGCGGCGGCGGTCGGCATCACGATGTTCGGCGAGACCTTCCGCTACGGCACGGCCGGCACCCTCCTCGCGCTGGGCTGCGGTGTCGTCGCGGCGGGCGGTCTGATCCTGCTGACCACCGAGCGCCTCGGCGACGAGGCCGTGGCGGAGCGGGCCGAGCTGGCGCGGGCCGAGGCGGCCGGCGCGGACGTCACCGTTCCGGTCACCGACCGGGACCGGGAGGCCCTGGCCCTGGCGGAACTGCTCGCGGGGCTTCCCCGGCAGGTCGCGGGGGTCCCGGAGACCGGCGACGTGCTCGGCCTGGACAAGCGGGTGGTCGTACCGGCCCCGTTCCTGGGCAGGAGCGCGGCGGGCGAGGAGGACGCTCCGCCCGCACTGCTGCTGCAGCCCTTCCACGGCGAGCTGTATGTGCCCAGATCGCTCCTCGAGCGGCATCACGACCGCGTGAAGTCCTGAGCGGGACATCCGCTGCACGGGAGTACGGGAGGCCCGTCCGGACCTCCCGTACCACGTCGAGTCACCCTCGGCGCGTCAGATCCGGACCCCGCCCGCCCGCAGATAGGCGATCGGATCGATGTCACTGCCGAAGCCGGGCCCCGTCCGCACCTCGAAGTGCAGATGCGGGCCCGAGCTGTTGCCGGTGGAGCCGGACCGGCCGATGCGCTGGCCCGCGCCCACGCTCTGGCCGGCCTTCACGGAGATCGCCGACAGATGGGCGTACTGCGTATAGCGGCCGTCGGCGTGCCGGATCACCACCTGGTAACCGAAGGAGCCGCCCCAGCCCGAGGTGACGACCTCGCCGGCCGCCACGGACTTCACGGAGCTGCCGGTCGCCACGGGGAAGTCGACACCCGTGTGGTAGCCCTTCGACCAGGAGGAGCCCGACGCGCGGTAGGGCGTGCCGAGGGAGGCGCTGACCGGGGCGACGAAGGACGCCGACTCCTGCCGCTTCTCGGACGCCTGCTGCTTCTGTTGCTTCTGCTCCTTCTGGACCTTCTTCTTTTCCTGCTTGTTCTCCTGCTTCTGCTCTTGTTTCTTCTCCTGCTTCTGTTCCTTCTTCCGGCCCGCCGTGTCGAGGCTCAGCCGCTGCCCGGGGATTATCACGTCCGGGTCGGACCCTATGGTCCTGCGGTTGGCCTCGTAGAGCCCCCGCCAACCACCCCTGACATCCTCGGAGTCGGCGATCTCGGACAGGGTGTCGCCCCGGATCACCGTGTACATCTCGACCTTGCCCGCCTGCGACTGGGGCGTGGTCTGCGGTTTCACGTCCTCGATCTGACGGGTGGGCCCGTCGCCGCCGCGGGTGAGGCCCGCGCGCTGCGAGCACACCGGCCAGGCGTCGGGACCCTGTCCGTCGAGGACCTTCTCCGCTATCGCGATCTGCTGTTCCTTGGTGGCCAGGTCCGCGCGGGCGGCGTAGGCCGTACCGCCGAAGGCCTCCCAGGTGGACTGGCTGAACTGGAGACCGCCGTAGTACCCGTTCCCGGAGTTGATGTTCCAGTCGTTGGTGGACTCACAGGCCGCGACCTTGTCCCAGGTCTCGACATCGGCCGCTTCCGCGACCCCGGTGCCGATCAGCGGGAGCGCCATCCCGGCACCACCCGCCGTGACGGTGAGTGAGGCGCGATTGATCCTGTTCGGCTGGTACCGGCGGTGCCGACCGCGTACGGCCATGGAAAAGCCCCCTCGCCTATGCCATGAGCCGCAAAAGTAAGCGCGCCGAACCGGCCATGACAAGACGAAAAACCAGCCGCTCCAGTCCCGTGAGTGGCGGGTTAGCGACCTGCTCCGGCGCGTAAGTGCCCCCGTCCGGCGCATGAGTGAGCAGGGACGGCGCGCAAGGCCTCGGGTTGCGCGCCCCATTGAGGCAGGTAGGGCCATCCGTGCGTACTCAAGCCCGGCAGGCCGCGCAGTGCGGACGGGGCCGGTGCACGTCAGGATGGCCGGAAGGACAATACTGGCGGGCAGGAACGGCACCACCGATATCAGGATCCATAGGAGCCAACCGTATGAGCACTTCAGCCCAGATCGGCGTCACCGGCCTCGCGGTCATGGGGAGCAACCTCGCCCGCAACTTCGCCCGCAACGGCTACACGGTCGCCGTCCACAACCGCTCCGCGGCGAAGACGCACGCGCTGATCAAGGAGCACGGGCACGAGGGCGACTTCATCGCGGCCGAGACCGCCAAGGACTTCGTCCAGGCGCTGGAGCGGCCCCGGCGCCTGGTCGTCATGGTGAAGGCGGGCGGGCCGACGGACGCGGTGATCGAGGAGTTCGCACCGCTCCTGGAGCCCGGCGACATGATCATCGACGGTGGCAACGCGCACTTCGCCGACACCCGCCGCCGTGAGGCCGCGCTGCGCGAGCAGGGCATCCACTTCGTCGGCGCCGGCATCTCCGGCGGCGAGGAGGGCGCACTCAACGGTCCGAGCATCATGCCGGGCGGCCCGGTCGAGTCGTACGACTCCCTCGGCCCGATGCTGGAGAAGATCTCCGCGAAGGCCGCCGACGGCGCGCCCTGTGTCACGCACGTCGGTCCCGACGGCGCCGGGCACTTCGTGAAGATGGTCCACAACGGCATCGAGTACGCCGACATGCAGCTGATCGGCGAGGCCTACCAGCTGCTGCGCGATGTCGCCGGCTACACGCCCGCGCAGATCGCGGAGATCTTCCGTACCTGGAACACCGGGCGCCTCGACTCGTATCTGATCGAGATCACCGCCGAGGTGCTCGCGCACGTGGACGAGGCGACCGGCAAGCCGTTCGTGGATGTGGTCGTGGACCAGGCCGAGCAGAAGGGCACCGGCCGCTGGACCGTCCAGATCGCGCTGGACCTGGGCGTTCCGGTCTCCGGTATCGCCGAGGCCGTCTTCGCGCGCTCCCTGTCGGGCCACGCCGCGCTGCGCGACGCGTCCCGCTCGCTGGCCGGCCCCAAGGCCACGCCGCTGAGCGCGGCCGAGGCCGGTGCCTTCGCCGACCGGGTCGAGCAGGCGCTGTACGCGTCCAAGATCGTGTCGTACGTCCAGGGCTTCCACGAGATCGATGCCGCCCGCGACGAGTACGACTGGAACATCGACCTCGGCAAGGTCGCCTCGATCTGGCGGGGCGGCTGCATCATCCGCGCGGCCTTCCTCGACCGGATCCGGGCCGCGTACGACGCCCGGCCCGACCTGCCGAGCCTCCTCTCCGACGACACGTTCGCCCAGGAGATCGCGGCGGCGCAGGACGACTGGCGCGAGGTGCTGGTCGCCGCGACGCGGCAGGGCGTGCCGACGCCCGGGTTCGCGGCGGCGCTGGCGTACTACGACGCGCTGCGCGCCGAGCGGTTGCCCGCGGCGCTGACGCAGGGGCAGCGGGACTTCTTCGGGGCGCACACGTACCGGAGGGTGGACCGGGAGGGGTCGTTCCACACGCTGTGGGGACAGGGCCGCGGTGAGATCGAAGCCTGAGGGCGCCTGAGGGGGTGGGGGTGCTGATCGGTCGGCGGCCGCGGGTCGTACGTGGCTGGTCGCGCAGTTCCCCGCGCCCCTGAGGGTGTTGCTGCGGCCCGGTGTGGATCAGTCCACGCCGGGCCGCACTCATGTGTTCCGCCGCTCCCCTACGACAGCGGGCCCGGCCTCGGCTCGCCCGGTACCGGGTCGGGGCCCGGGGGGTTCGGGACCGGGTCCGGGGTGGGGGTGGGTCGGGGGTCCGGTGTGGGGACGGGGTCGGGGAACGGGGGCTGTGGGAAGGGTTCCGGGCGGTCGGGGCCGGGGCCCGGGGTGGGGCCGGGGCGCACGGGGTCCGGGTCTGGGTGTGTCATCGCGTCCTCCAGCCTTGGGGTACGTCGGCGATGGACTGGTACCACGGGTACCCGTCGCCCGCGCGGGCAGTCACCCGAGCGGCGGAGCCGCGTGACCGCCGCCCGCCGACGGGTCACCTCTCCCGCGCCCACAGGTCACCTCTCCCGCGCCGACGGGTGACCGCTGCCCGCCGACGGGTTCCTCAGAAGCCTTCGGGGTGGGCGATCAGCCAGTCCTTGGCGGCCCGCAGCAGCTCCGGATCGGCGGCCGGGGCCTCCTCCGGGTGGCGTTCGGCCCACCTGACGACGTACGGGCACAGGGGCGCGACGACGACGCCCTCGCGGGCCGCGATGCCGTACAGCTCCCTGGCCAGAGAGCCCGCGACGCCCTGGCCCTCGTACGCGGGCTCGACGATCGTATGGACCGGGACGAGCGCGCCCTGCGGGGATTCGAGGACGAAGTACTGGATGTGACCGGCCAGTTCGTCGCCGGCGAAGGCCTCCAGGCGGCCGACCGCCCGGTCGTCGCGGATCTGTACGTCGCTCATAGCACTCCTCGCGTGCGGATCGGGGACGCCGGGCGGGCCGCTGGTGACCTCAGACGGTGACGGCCCCCGGGCTGCGCCGCTGGTCCGAACCGGGCACCGGCTCGGAGGCGTCCGCGCCCAGGGCCACGATCCGGTTCCCGCTGTCCACGTGCACGACCCTGGGCTTCAGGGCGCGGGCCTCGGCGTCGGAGACCTGAGCGTAACTGATGATGATCACAAGATCCCCGGGATGGACGAGATGAGCGGCGGCCCCGTTGATCCCGACGACCCCCGAACCGCGCTCACCCTCGATGACGTACGTCTCCAGACGCGCCCCGTTGGTGATGTCGACGATGTGCACGAGTTCGCCGGGCAGCAGATCGGCGGCGTCCAGCAGGTCGGCGTCGATGGTCACGGACCCGACGTAGTGCAGGTCGGCCTGGGTGACGGTGGCACGGTGGATCTTGGACTTGAACATGGTGCGCAGCATGTCGGACTCCTGGAAGACGGCTCCCTGCCTGCTTGCTGCAGGTCAAGGGCGTTCTTCACTGTACAACTGTGCGCCAGGACCCGACGATGGTGAGAAACATCGCTTCACTCCGGCGAGAAGTCTCCCTGCCTGCGTTTCCGCGCGAACCAGGCTCTCGTGACGCCGCCGACCAGGCGCCTGCTCGAACGCCCGTCTAGGAATGTGCGAGGACTGATGCTGATCAGATGCCGACCTACCCGACGGCACATCAGGAACATGAGGGCATGGACGAGCCACTTCCCCGGAGCATTTGGACGAGTAGATCCGAATGCCCCGCGTGGTTACAGCTCGGGTAGCGCCTCTGTGGGGCGCGGAGAGCGGCGTTCTTCGAGCCAGTAGAGGTAGAGCCGCAGGTCGGTTTCGAGATCGCCGTCGAGGTACGCGAGGAGGTCGTTCAGTCCTGAGGCCGCCTCTTGGTGGTGTTCATCAGCATGGACTGACCAGGCGGCCTTGAGATCGGTGGCCCATTCCTGCAGACGGGCTCGTTCGTGCCACCAGATGCGGACGGAGTCGGCAGTCCAGTGCTGGTCTCCGTCCCAGCCGTAGCCGCTGAAGGGGTCGTTCCAGGCGGCGAAGAGCAGGCGATCGACCTCGACAGCGTTCTTGGGCTGGCGGTAGACGAACTCCTGACCCGTCGAATCGTCGTAGAGGACGTGATCGGGTGCCGCCATCCGCCCGGTCCAGCAGGTGTCGGTATCGGCGCCGTAGAACGGTCCGGGCACGTTGCGCCAGTTTCGTTCCGCCCAACAGCCCGTCAGATAGGTCTCGGGGCTTGGCAATGCCAGGACCAGGTTGGGTACCGCTTCGGGCACTGGAGTGTCGGCAGCAGCCCGGGCCACCGGGAGCGGATCCCAGTATCCAGCGTGATCGTTCATGCCCACCTCTTGCCTGTCCTTGCATTCCCTGCGAGAACGTGGCGAGGGTATCCCGTCGAGGGCCTTGAACAACTAGAGCGCAGCCAGCACCGGAGCGGGCACCGGGAGTTCCCGCTCACCGGCCAGCAACTTGGTGTCCTTCTCCACCACGTATCGGTTGCCCACCATCGTGCGCGTGTTGGCGATGATGATCGTGGCGTTGTCCAGGTCGACATCTTCCCACCGGAGTCCGCAGACTTCAGCCGGACGTAGACCCATGAGGCGCAGCAAAAGCGCGGCGTAGAGCCGTTCTCTCTTGACGCCATGAACGAATGTCTGAACCTCCTGGACGTACCAGGGCTTCACCTCCTCCTTCTCTTCCGTTCTTCCTTGTGTGCCCTTCGCGGAATGATCACGTGCTGGGCCACGTTCATGGTCACCAGCCGACACGTCACAGCTCGGTTCAGAGCGTCCTTCAGCCGAGCAAGGCTCATGTCCACGCTGGTCACTCCGAGCGGAGTGGGCCTTTCCACCGCGTACGCGCCCGTGCTTCAGAGCCCAATGCATCCACTCTTCCGGCAGCGACTCGAACTCGAGAAACTCGCGGTCCCAAGGCCGGGCATCCGGTGCGTAGTTGACCCTTCTCATGCCTGACTGGACATGCTCGCGCGGTGCTCGGACGGTCTTCGCCTGCGACTACCCGCCAGCTCCGGCCCTGCGGCGAGAGATCCACGGCCGGCTCCAGGTCCTCGCCGAACCGGCCTGGGCGAAGAAGCTCACGGGCTCGCGGTGCCTCGCCCCCCCCGTACCCCGGCGGACACCTCGACCGATCGTTCACCCGGACACACCGAGAACCTTGGGAACGCCGGATCAGGACGGGGTGTGTCGAGCTTGTGCCACGGCATCGGCCACGGCGCCGTGGAACGGGTCGCCGTGACCGGGCAGCACCAGGCCCGCGTCCAACGAGGTCAACGCCGCCAGCGACGTTCGCGCCTGCGCCGTGTCATGCGTGAATACCGGGCCGATGATCTGGGGCCCGGTGCCGGTGAGGCCCAACAGACCGTCGTGGGTGACCAGAGCGTCCCCGGTGAACACCACGCCCTGCGTGGGCAGATGGAATGCCACGCTGCCGGGTGTGTGCCCGGGTACGGCCACCACGTGCGGCCGTCCGGGGACGTCCAGGGTCATGCCGTCACCGAAGGGGCTGGCCGAGGTGACGGCCGGGGTGCGGAACGCTCCCGACCGAGCCAGGTGCAGGGGCACTCGCAGCGCGGTGGGGTGGCGGAGCAGGTAACGGCCCAAACCTGCCCGGTCGGGGAGCACTGTGGCTGGTCCACACCCCTGACGGTCCGTTGCCCACTGGCGCTGTCGTGGTGGCCACCGGCCGCTGCCATACCCCGAACCTCCCCCGGTGGCCCGGGCGTTCGACCTTCACCGGCACGCTGCTGCACTCGGCCCAGTACCGCTCTCCGGCGCTTTACCGCGGGCAGCACGTCCTGGTGGTCGGGGCCGGCAACAGCGGTACCGAGATCGCGAGCGTCCTGGCCGGGGCCGGAGCCGAGCGGGTACGGATCGCGGTCCGTACGCCACCCAACATCCTGCCCCGCTCCAGCGCCCGATGGCATGCGGTCGGCCGGCTGACGGAGGCCCTCCCGCTCGCGTGGCGCGACCGCATCTCCCTGCTCACGCAGCGTCTCGCCGTGCCCGACCTGACGTCACGGGGACTGCCGCGGCCCCGCACGGGCCTGTACACCCGCAATGCCCGCGAAGATGTCAATCCGGTGCTCGACCACGGCTTCGTGGACGCCGTCCGGTCCGGGCGGGTCGAGCCGGTCGCGGCCGTCCAGGCGTTCGACGGCCCCGACGTGATACTGGGCGACGGCACCCGACTGCGACCCGACACGGTCATCGCAGCCACCGGCTACCGGCCCGGCCTGCACGACCTGGTCGGGTCCCTGGGCGTACTCGACGAAGCCGGGCAACCCCTCGCCGTGGGGGCACAGACCCATCCGGAAGCCCCGCGCCTGTACTTCGCCGGGTACACCAATCCCCTCACGGGCGTCCTTCGTCAGGCGGGCATCGAGGCGCGCGCCATCACCCACGCACTTCGGCGTGAGACAGCACGGGCATCCCTGCTCGCCCCCCGCCTCGGCGACCGCACGGCCGACACTCTCCACAAAGGGCATACTCCGAGCTGACGGGGATTCCGAAACCTGGCCCTAGCGGTGGACGCTTCGGCGGAGCGCGTTGCACGGGCGTGTATGAGGCGGCCACGTCGGTGGGTGCGCCCCACTCACGCCGCGCAGCGGGGCGACGACGTAGGGCGGGGGACGTCCGTGGGGCAGAGGCAGGGGCGGGCAGCTGGTACCCGTCCCTGCATTCGTGGCTGGAGCTATTCCCTGGGCATCCTGGCGCTCTGCACCGGGCCGTCGCCAGTCCGACTTCCCGAGCAGACGACGGGTTGTACCGTCGGGCCGGTTCACTTCGTACACCTGGACGTGCTCAGCCAGCAGGGAGCGGGACGGGCCCGCACCGAAGGTGCCGGTGCCCTCCACACCAGCCCGGCGCACGGCCCCCAGCTTGCGCCCCGGACGAGCAGCCGGCGATACCCGGCGCCGTGACCGGAAAGAACTTGGTGCCCAGCACCTGACCCAGTGGGCAGAGAACGGCGGGGACAGGGACCTCGCCGTGCGTGTCCACACCCAGGACGACCTCGCCTCGAAGAGGAGATCACAAGAGTCAGACCCCGCCGCAGGACAGCACCCGCCAATTCTCCCCACAGTCAGGGCCCCGGCCCGGGACCGCAGAACAGGCACGATCCCTCATGGAACACCCTGAATCCGACTCCGGCCGACCACAACGGCCCGCGAAGGTCGACATCACACGCAACCTCGATGCTTCAGCGGTCGTGAGTGCCTGCCCGGGCCGTCCGCCGACGTGATCCGATCGTCCCGGGGCACCCGCTGCGGACGCACCGCTCCGTCGGGAAGAAGAGATCACACAGGCAATGGATCACGCCGTCCCGCTCTCCGGGTACCGTCAGGGTATGAGTCATCCGCACCCCGAGCTGAAAGCCGCCCCGCCCCTTCCCGCAGGAGGGCTGCGGGTCGTCGCCCTGGGCGGCCTGGGTGAGATCGGCCGCAACATGACCGTCTTCGAGCACGCCGGCAAGCTGCTCATCGTCGACTGCGGCGTGCTGTTCCCCGAGGAGACCCAGCCCGGCGTGGACGTCATCCTGCCGGACTTCACCTCTATCCGGGACCGGCTGGACGACATCGTGGCCGTGGTCCTCACCCACGGCCACGAGGACCACATCGGCGGCGTGCCGTACCTGCTGCGCGAGCGGTCCGACATTCCCGTCGTCGGCTCGAAGCTGACGCTGGCGTTCCTGGAGGCCAAACTCAAGGAACACGGCATCCGGCCGCGCACGGTGCGGGTGCGGGAGAACGACCGGCGTGGCTTCGGGCCCTTCGACTGCGAGTTCGTGGCGGTCAACCACTCCATCCCGGACAGCCTCGCGGTCGCGATCCGCACCCGGGCCGGGATGGTGCTGCACACCGGCGACTTCAAGATGGACCAGTTCCCTCTCGACGACCGCATCACCGATCTGCGCGCCTTCGCCCGCCTCGGCGAGGAGGGTGTGGACCTGTTCCTCACCGACTCCACGAACGCCGAAGTACCCGGCTTCACCACCTCCGAGCGTGAACTGAACCCGGCGATCGAGCAGGTGATGCGCACCGCACCGCGCCGGGTCATCGTCTCCAGCTTCGCCAGTCACGTGCACCGCATCCAGCAGGTCCTGGACGCCGCCCACCAGCACGGCCGGAAGGTCGCCTTCGTCGGCCGGTCGATGGTCCGCAACATGGGCATCGCCCGTGATCTGGGCTACTTGAAGGTCCCCTCCGGTCTCGTCGTCAGCACGAAGGAGCTGGAGAAACTCCCGGACCACAAGATCACTCTGGTGTGCACCGGTTCCCAAGGCGAACCGATGGCCGCGCTGTCACGGATGGCCAACCGTGACCACATGATCCGCATCGGCAAGGGCGACACCGTCCTGCTCGCCAGCTCCCTCATCCCCGGCAACGAGAACGCCATCTACCGGGTGATCAACGGACTCACCCGCTGGGGCGCCCACGTGGTCCACAAGGGCAATGCCAAGGTGCACGTCTCCGGGCACGCCAGCGCAGGCGAACTCGTCTACTGCTACAACATCGTCAAGCCCCGCAACGTGATGCCCGTGCACGGCGAATGGCGCCACCTGCGAGCCAACGGCGACCTCGCCATCCGCACCGGCGTCGACCCCGACCGGGTCGTCATCGCCGAGGACGGCGTCGTCGTGGACCTCGTCGACGGGCGCGCGTCCATCACCGGCAAGGTCCCCGCCGGCAACGTCTACGTGGACGGCATGGAAGTCGGCGGCGCCACAGAAGCGTCCCTCAAGGACCGCCTCACCCTCGCCTCCGAAGGCGTGGTCACGGTCGTGGCGATCGTCGACGCGGACACCGGCGCCCTCGCGGAGGCCCCCGACTTCCTGGCCCGCGGCTTCGTCCACGACGACACCACCTTCGAGTCGGTCATCCCCGTCATCGAGAAGACCCTGGCCACAGCGGCCGAGGAAGGCGTCGGGGACGCGCACCAACTCGAACAACTCGTCGCCCGCGCCGTGGCGAACTGGGCGTTCCGCACGCACCGCCGCAAGCCCCTCATCATCCCCGTCATCATCGACGCCTGAGCCACAGCACTGTCCCCGGTTCCGCGGCCAGCGGGCATCGAGGTCGGGCACGGGAGTCAGCAGCCACCCCAGGAGACCGGGGTGGCAACGCACTCCATATGAAGAACCATCGGGACCAAGGAACTGGAGGCGCGACAACCCGCAGGTCAGCAGCGGGCACTCCATGTGGCAGACGGAGGTGATCGCCCTGGTCCCTGCGGCACAGCACAGCAGAACGCCCACACCAGAGGCGTGGGCAAGAGGGAATCCCGAATCACGACAGCTGCGCGGACGCGACACGCACACACCGCACGGCCTGCGCGTCACCATGGGAAATGATCACACCGCACACCGAGCCCGAGCGTGCGGTGCCCGCCGACGCTGACGGGCACGCTCATCTCACGCTGCTGCGGTTGGGTTCGCCGATTCGGCGGCACGGCGATATTCGGCGTTGAGGCGCTGGGCTTCCTCGAGCTGGTCTTCGAGGATGACGATCCGGCAGGCCGCCTCTATGGGGGTCCCGTGGTCGACGAGTTCCCGGGCGCGGGCGGCGATGCGCAGCTGGTAGCGGGAGTAGCGGCGATGTCCGCCTGCGGAGCGCAGCGGGGTGATGAGGCGGGCTTCGCCGATGGCTCGGAGGAAGCCCTGTGTGGTGCCGAGCATCTCGGCGGCCCGGCCCATGGTGTAAGCGGGGTAGTCGTCGTCATCGAGACGGCCGAACGTGTCGTCTGCTGTCATTGCACCTCTCTGTGGAACGCGTTGAGGGGCCCTGGCGCCGTATTGGCACCAGGGCCCCGAAGGAACTACTACACCATCTGCCGGCCCTGATACTGCACCGGCCTTCTGTTTCCGCAGACCCGACCGAAATGCTGTCGGGGGTGCGGGGATCGCGGTTGCTTGACCGGAGACCACCTCACTATCGATGTCCTGCGGTACCCGGGCCCAAAACTTCCGCCCGGGCGATCCTGATGGCGCTCGGCTCCTCCGTTCTTCCCTCTTGACCAACTAGTCACTACTGGTGACCTCGAACAGCGCCACTCTTCGGCAGCCAGCCCCGTCGCCCGTCCTGCGTCTGCTCTGGCTTAGAACCCCACTGCCGAACCTCCCGGTGCGCGCGCCCGCAGCCGACGCCTTCACCGAGGTACTGCTCACTGGCTCACTGCTGGGTACTGCGAACCTTTACTTACCGGTACTGCCACTGCGGTACTGCTCATGACGGCCCCTGATCACTGCGGGCCGCCCGGTCCGGTCGTCAGTCCCGTCACCGTCCTGCAACCGCTCTGGCTTCGGAACTCCACCACCGCACCGTCCTGCGAACTGCAACTACGTACTGCCGCCCGGCAGTTCATGTCTGCCGGGCTCGCTCGATCTCGGCTACGAGAGAAACCATAACCACACCGCCGTCAAAAGTCTACTTCGACTGGTACAGATTTCCGTGCGGTCGAGGATGAGGTAATCCGCCTCGACCGGTGGTCCTTGGATGGTCAAGCAGCTCCGAGGCTCAGTCCGGCGCTCGCCGTGCCCCACCGCCGCGCAGCACGTCGGGCTGAGCGTGGCGTCGCCCAGTGAGCCACGGCGGACGCGTCATTCCGAAGGAATGCGAAACTCGAATTCGGGACGGTCCCACGGCACGGCGGGCGGGTTCGCGAGCGCGGTCCCGGTCCGCACTGCACCGACGCGGTGGTAGAAGCCCTCGGCGGGAAGATGCGACACGACGTTGACACGGTCGAGCCCGGCGGCACGGGCCTCGGACTGCATGTGCGCGACGAGCAGCCGTCCAATACCACGTCCTTGCGCTTCGTCAGCGACGAACAGCAGGTCGAGCTCCGGTGGAGCGAGGACGAGCGAGTAGAACCCGAGGACCCGGCCTCCATGCTCGTCGGCGCCGACGGCCACGAAGGCGCGGTGGGCCTCGATGTAATCAGGACCGACCCGGTAGCCCGCGACCGCGGCGGCGTACCTACCCTCGTAGGCGCCTGAGCCACGCACGAGCCGCGTGAGCCGTTTGGCATCCCGCGCGACGGCCCTCCGTATCGTGATCGGCCGGCTGATCGGGGAAGTGCGTGAACTCACCGGGGGAGTATTTCGCACCGGGTGGTGCCTTCGTGCGGCGGGTCGGCTGCTCGGACTGTCGATCCTGCACCACTCCCGGGAACGAACGGGTGGTCGACGGCTGCTTCCCCTGGGCCTGCCGCAGCGAAGCCAGCACGTGCAGGACTACTGCGGGGCCGGCCTCGTGAGGCCGATCATCCTCGACCTGTCGCCTTCACAGACGGTGGACTTCGCGAGAGCGCAGGAAACGACCTGGTTGGTCGCGAAGAGTTCCCGGGTCGCATGCTGCGCATCGGCCGTAACAACGGGTGTCGCCGCCGCGTCCTTGCTCAGGGTGCCCGAGAGAGGAGAGTCCGAGTGCAACGGCGCACCCGGACCAGAATGCCCTGACCTGGCATTACGCGCTCTTCCTGGACTGGCCTGGACGCCCACGGACGATCTCTACAACCTGTGCCATGTGGTACCCAGGGAGGGCCCCAGGATCAGAACAGGGGCGTCTTCTGGCCCGTCAAAGCGGTATTGCAGGGTGTTCGGTGGTGTCTCGCTCACCCGTCCGAGCCTCTCATCTGTCACAACAGCCCCTATGAGCGGGGTCCTGGCTGTAGCTGTTTGACCAGGTGGAAAACCTCCCGAGCAGCGTAGCGCTTGAGGCAACGGACGATTTCGCGCCGGGTCTTACCCTCCTTGATCCGGCGCTCGTCATAGTCCTGGGTGCGCGAGTCGATCCGCAGCCGGGTGAACACGATGCGATGCAGCGCGGCATTGGCCTGACGGTCGCCACCACGGTTGAGGCGACGGTACTGCCGACGTCCCGAGGAACGCTCGACAGGACTCACCCCACAAAGCGGCGAAGGACGCCTCACTGTCCAGACGTTCCGGGTTGTCCCCCACCGTGATCAGCAAGGCGACGGCCGTGTCCGGACCGATCCCCACCACATCGAGCAGCTGCGGGGCACAGCATTCCACGAGCCGGGTCAGACGATCGTCCACATCGCGGATCTGCGCGGAGAGCTGGCCGATCCGGTGAGCCAGCGGACTCAGCGTGATCCGAGTGGCCTGCAGCACCGACTCCTCGCCGGCCTCCTCGTGACTGTTCATGTCGGCGAACCGCGCACAGGTCCGGAAGAGTTCGGCATTGCCCAGTCCGGCCAGTTCTTCCCGCAAAGCGGGGTCGGCAGTTACGAGGACGGACTTGAGCTGCTTGATGGCCTGGGTGCGGGCTTTGACGGCCGACGCCTTCGTGAGTTTGCACATTCTCCCGATCTGCACCGGTCCATCGCCCGCTTTGGCCCGGGCACGGGCCCGCCCGCTCAATACGGCTCGCGCCGCATTCTGGGCATCGAGCGGATCCGATTTGCCGCGCAGACGGCGATCTGCCCGGTCCATCCGGTTCACGTCAAGCACGTCTATGCCCTGCGTCAGCAGATAGCGGGGCAGAGACGCGCCGTAGCAGCCGGTCCCCTCCACCCGGGCCCGCCTCACCGTTCCCCATTTCCTGGCCCACTTCAGCAGATCTCGGAACCTCGCCGCGGTGACCGGGAACTCGCCGGTGGCAAGCACCGTCCCCATCACGGAGAGCACCGCAGCCACATGCGCGTCCCGGTGCGTACCCACTCCCAAAACCACCTCCCCCACCGGGCGACGACGAGTCTGCGAAGCACGCGGCGTACTGGACATGGTCGAACTGGACATGGTCGAACTGGACATGCCCGTTCCCCTTCCGGCCCCATGGCGCGTCGCGTTGCCGGTACCGAGCCGCGTCGGGCGGTCAGAATCGTGAGGACGCCACAACAATCGGCAGGCCCCTATCGGGACACGCCCCGCCGGCCCGGCACCGACAACGCACCATCCCCGGCCAACGGCCGACACTGCGTGATTCAGACGCGCTGGTCAAAGGTGTCATGAGTCAGACCCCGGACCCGGGACAGCACCCGCCAATCCTCCCGCCCGTCACAGCATCCCCGCCCGGAAACACTGAACATCACCGTAGCCGTCGCCTTGGTGCTCGTCCTGTACCGGTCAGGACCGGTGTCCTCCCGCCCTGTCCGGAGGATGGCGCCCGGCGGCACACTGGCGGTGGCGCTCCTGCTGACCGTCTCACTCGGATTCGCCGTCTACACCTCCCTGGTGAGCACCTATGACCGTCTGTACGGTTCACTGGCAGGCGTCGTGGTGTTCCTGGTCTGGCTGTGGCTCTCCAATCTGGCCCTCCTGATCGGCGCTCAGTTCAACGCAGAGCTGACGAACCCTGCGCACGGGGAATGAGCCGGTCTTGGGGAATGAGTCGGTCTTCTCGTACCTGCGGCTGACCGCCCGTACCCTTGGGACCGGTTCGCTGCGGCCGCGTGGGCAGTGGCGACCTCTGGCCTCGCGCGGCGCGCCGTCCGCCGCTGGACCGGCAGGGCAGCGCACAAGGTCAGCGCAATCAGGGCCAGGGTGGCGAGGGGAGACCACAGGCCGGCCGCGGGCGCGCGGCGATGCCAGGTCGGTAGCCGGGCATGGAGAAGCGGTCGGCGTCGTGCAGGCACATCAGGCGCAACCACCGGTGCCCCTCCTGCTTCGGGGTGCGGGTCCGGCGCGGGCCCGCCGGGCGTCCGCTCACTCAGGCCCTGTCGAGTCGGACCACCCATCGAGCATGCGGGGCGGGGATTCCGGACCTCGCCGAATCCGACCATCTGCCCGGCCTCAAGACACAGGTCATCGGCCGAACTGGGGCTCCGAGATCTCGAGCTCACCGCCTGGCGCGTTCTGCGTGCAGACCGCGGGTCGGGCGATTCGGCTGGGCGGAAAGCCTTCCTCGACGCCTGGACCAGCGCCTGAACGACTGTTCCTCCAGGCAGCCGTGCAAGGCATGCGGCGCCCGAGTCGGCACCTGGCGCGCACCCCGGCCTCGTATCCCTACTGCTCCGGTTCGGTGTTGCAGCACCTTGCGACCAACCCTGGTCGCCGACGAACTGCGACACCTACGGTGAGGCGGCCGAGCCCGGGACAACGCCTGATGTGACCGGGTTCAGGAAGGGCCCGGCCGAGGTGGGCCGCCCCGGACGCACCTCAACGGAGCGGGGCCGCGCAGCCATTGCTGCGCGGCCTGCTCCTGTGCACCACAGGTCCTGTCGGCGCCCGGCACAGGAGCGGACCCCCTTGTTCGGCCGAAAGGACGGCCTGCACGGGCCGCCGCGGTCACCGGACGCGGCGCGCACTATCCCTCGGGCAAGGCTGCGAGGTCAGGCCGGGTTGATGTTCTCGGCCTGCGGGCCCTTCTGGCCCTGGGAGACGTCGAACGGTGGGCGCCCGAACGGCGTACCGTTAGGGCCCCACTACTGTTTGTCGTCTCCGGTGCCAGCGTGGCATGAACGCGGGTAGGCCGGATGACTACGAGGTGCAGGCGTTCCACACGGCGACGGTGGCCGGGCCGTTCGACGAACAGCCGGCCGACAGGTGCATCCGTTCAGAGGCTCTGTGGTGCACTAACATCTGCCGGGAATCGGGGTTTGGCGCCAGCCCCTCGCATCCCCGGGCCGGAGCCCTGGGCAGCAGCGAGCAGCGAGGAGTCACCGTGACCGTGCGCGGGCCTGACGGGGACGGTGGGCCGACCACTCGTACTCCCGCGAACGGGGATGGCCGGGGCAGGGCGATAACCCTGGCGGGGACGCTGGCCGCAGCGGAGTCCGCGGCGCCTGTGGAGTCGCTCGACGTGGTCGCGGGCATGCTCAAGGAGCGCCTCGGGGCCGCGTCGGTGTCATTCCTCATCACCGACTTCACCGGTGGCTCGGTCGTACGGCTGGGGGCGGCGGGCAGCATCGATACCGATGAACCCGCCCAGCGCATCACGCTGCGGGGCACCCTGTACGACGACGTGATCCGCACCCAGCGGCCGAGCGTGGAGGACGAGGGCGAGGGCGCGCTGGTGCGGATCGTCGCCCCGGTGACCAACCGCGGGGACGCCATCGGGCTCCTCGAACTGTTCCTGCCCGCGGCGCCGGACGCGGAGGTGATGCGGGAGATCGGTGAGACCGCACACGCCCTGGCATACATCGTCATCGCGAACCGGTCCTACACCGACGTGTACCAGTGGGGCCGCCGTACCGTCCCGCTGAGCCTGGCCGCGGAAATCCAGCACCGGCTGCTCCCGGCGTCGCTGGCGTGCGAGGCGGCGCAGTTCGCGGTGGCCGGGGCACTGGAGCCCGCCGACCACGTCGGGGGCGACACCTTCGACTACGTGATCGACCGGGATACAGTCCAGCTCTCCGTCACCGACGCCATGGGGCACGATGTCGAAGCCGCGCTGCTGGCCACCCTCTTGGTGGGCGCCCTTCGCCGGGCACGGCGGGCCGGCGCCGACCTCGCCGAACAGGCCCGACAGGCCGATCAGGCCATGTGTGAACACGGTCGCCAGAGCTACGTCACCGGCCAGCTCCTGCGCATCAGCCTGACCGACGGCAGGACCGAGTTCATCAACGCCGGCCACCCCTGGCCGCTGCGCATGCGGAGCGGCCAGGTGCGGGAGATCACTCCGAAGATCGATATGCCGTTCGGCTTCCAGGTCCCCCACACCTACCGGGTCCAGTCGCTGGACCTGCAGCCGGGCGACCGGCTGGTGATGCTGACCGACGGCATGCTGGAGCGCAACGCCGACAGCCTCGATCTGTCCGACCTGATCGTGCGCACCCGCGATCTGCATCCCCGCGAGGCCGCCCGCACCCTCATCGCGGCGATCGTCGACGCCAACCACGGCCACCTGCAGGACGACGCGACCGTCATGTGCCTGGACTGGCACGGCGTCGGCCACTCCGAGCGGGACGCCGACACCGGCGCCGACCTCACCGACGCCTCCGCCCCGTCGCGGACGGGGCGGACCACTCCTGGGCGATGACTCGACGACTGCTCCGACACCCCGCTGCGTCCGGTCCCCGGGCGGGCGGCCGTGGGGCCGCTTGCCCGGCTGACCGCGTCACCGGGGGAGGCGCCTGCGGCCGCGGCCCAGGCGTAGGCCGAGGAGGACGAGGTCGGCGACCAGAACCACCACGCCGATGACCAACAGGTAGAACAGGCCCTTCGCCACCACACCGATGATGCCGAGCACGATGGCCACAATGAGCAGCAGGAGGAAGAGAGCCATTGGTGTCACCTCATGGTGGGGGACGTTCGTGAGGGCATCAGCGGCGGGCGAGGCGACGTTCGCCGCCCGCACCCGTTCGGTAGGCGAGCTCGTAGTGCGCGAAGACCGTCTTCTCGTCCTCCGCGAGCAGTTCGCCGTCCGTGCCGATCGAGGGCGCTTCCTTGACCTGCTTCTTGTCGTAGGCGACCTTCAGGTAACCGGGACCGACCGTCGCGTCGCCCAGGGGGACGAACACCAGCCGGTGTCGGGTCGGCAGGCCGACCGTCACCGTCGCGAACGCGGGCTGGTCTGTGGCCGTGTCGACGTAGACCGCCTCCAGGACGCCGATCTTGTGCCGCTCGTGGTCGACCACGTCGTGGCCTCGCCATTCCCTGATGTCCTGCGCCTCGAACACGGAGCCCCCTCTGTCTCAGGTCAGCTGAAGACCGCTGTCGTCTTTCTCTCGCTCCTCCCTCCTTACCTGCTTACGGAGCGTCACACCCTGGAGAGCAGCCAACTTTCAGGGCGGACAGCGGCGCGTACAACCTCTATCCGGGGCCCCTCCACGGGCGTCCTTCGCCAAGCGGGCATCGAGGCACGCGCCATCGCCCACACGTTCCGCCGCGAGCAGGCGCGGGCACCTCTTCTCCCCCCCGAGGTGGCGACCGCACAGCCGACACACACCGGAGAGGGCACGCTCCGAGAGGTCGCGGGCTGACGGAACCTCGGAAGCTTGGCCCTTCAGCGGCGTACCCCGCGGGGCGAGTGGATGCCGCGGTGGCGGTTGGAGGCAGACGTGGACGCTTGGGCGGAGCGCACTGAGCGGGCATGGTGAGGTGGCCACGTCGGTCGGGGCCGCCCCGCTCCCCGCCGCGTCAGCGTGGCGGCGGGGTGAGGCGGGGGACGTCGGTGGGGCAGAGGTGGGGGCGGGCAGCCGGTACCCGTCCACGCATTCGCGGTGGGAGCTATTCCTCTCACGGCAGGGCGGTGGCTCCGCAGACCACCTGCTGCTCGCCCTGCAGTAACGGGCATCCTTCGGGGCTGCAATGTCAGCAGCTGTGTGTCCCTCTTGGCCGCGATCGCCACCACGGTGCTCCGGGTGAGGCTGGTGAACCATCACGGCTGCGGAGGCCGCGAACTCGGTATATCGCCTGGTGCGGTCCGACCGGCGGCTGCAGGGCCCAGCGGCTGGAGTGCCGAGGGGCTGCGCTCGGAGTTCTGGTCCGGTGGCGATCCTCCGGGACGCGCCGGACACAGGTGGCTCATCGCGTTCGAACGGACACAGAGAGCGCTTGCGGCGTAGGTAAGCATGCCAAGGCATACCTGGAATCCGAGAACGACCAGTTCCTTGCCGCAGGCACGTCCCGGCCGATCACCGTACAGATCACCGTCCCGGGCGACCCGGCTCACCTGCCCCAGGAATACCATCCCCCTGATGTCTTCCGCCTCGACTTTCATGCGCGGGGCGATGCCTCGGCGACCGCCCGGTCCGCCGCGGTCCAGCACGCGGCGACGTGGGCGATGAGCGGCGGACCGGAACACTCTCGCGGGGTCAGTAGGTGGCGAGGGCGGTGTAGTGCGCGGTGAAGGCCACCACGGTCAGCGCATGGAAGACCTCGTGGAAGCCGAACCAGCGGGGTGCGGGGTCGGGCCGCTGGAGGGCGTAGACCACCGCGCCCGCGCCGTAGAGGAGACCGCCGACAACGATCAGGACCACTACGGCCGCTCCGCCGGTGTACAGGAAGTCGGGCAGGTAGCTCACCGGTGCCCACCCCAGCGCCAGGTAGCACGGGGTGTACAGCCAGCGCGGGGCTCCGACCCACAGGACCCAGAACGCGATGCCGGCCAACGCTCCCGTCCAGACGATCCACAGCAGCACGGACCGCTGGTCCGGCGGGAGGAGGATCACAGCCAGGGGGGGTGCAGGTGCCGGCGATGATCAGGAAGATGTTGGCGTGGTCGAGGCGTCGCAGAAGAGCCTCGCCGAGCGATCCCCAGGTGCCGCGGTGGCAAATGGCGCTCGTTGCGAACAGCAGCCAGGCGGAGACCGAGTACACGGCGCAGGCCACGACCGCCTGCGGAGTACGGGCCAGGCAGATGAGCACGACGCCTGCGATCAGCGCGGCGGGGACCATTCCGGCACGGAGCCAGCCACGCAACCTCGGCTTGATCGGTTCGGCCAGGTCGGCCACCCGCTCCACCAGAGCAGCGACCGAGTGAGTCCCCCATGCTGGAAAACCTCACCCGGATACGTGACGGGAGGTCGGTCCAGAACCCCAGAGCCACGTCGCCGGGCGCGGGCCGGTTCGCCGCCGTGTGAGCTCCAGCCCCGTTGGCGCTACCGCCAATTGGGCTTGCCGAAGCCGAGCAGAACGGCTGGTCATGGGAACGATCAGGGCTTCCGAACGGGCATCTCCGCTCGCCTACGCGCAAGGATCGCCGATGCTTCCTGAGGTCCGCCCCCGCGTATCCACCGCCCTCGCAGACCAGTTGGAACACCAACTGGACCTTGCTCCGCATCTCGAAGCCGGCCAGCTCGACGTGGAGGGCGTCGCCGGGATTGCGGTGGTCGCCGCCGCCCACGCCGATGGCTATGCGCCACCGGCCACCTCCTCGGGCTGCTGGCCGCGCTGCCTGCCCCCATCAAGGCAGGAGAACGCTTCTGGTCGGACCTGTGGTGGTCGTCGGGCACCGCGTACCTGCTGCCCGTCAACATCAAGGCTCCGGTGCTGCGTTCCCTGGCAGGAGAGGGAACCGCCCTGGCCGGCAGGTCGTCAAGACACAGGTCATCGGAGAACTGTGGTTCCGAGATATCGAGCTCACCACCTGGCGCGTCCTGCACGCAGACCGCAGGTCGGACGATCCGGCTGGACGGAAAGCCTTCCTCGACGCCTGGACGAGTGTCTGAGCGTCGGCTCCTTCGAGCTGCACGGCAGCCGCGCGGGAGATGCGGCTCCCGTGCCCGACGACGCTTGCAGCGACTGAGGTGGGGAGGTTCCGGGCCGAAGTCGCACCGGCCCGGGGCCCTGCACAGATCAGGGGCCGCGCAGCCATTGCTGCGCGGCCCCTGATCCTGCCGGCCCGGCACGAGAGCAGGCGCCTTCGTCCGGGTGGGTGGCAGGGCCCGCGGGGGCGGCGGCCACCTGGACGCGGCGTGCGCGATCTCTCGGGCAGGTCTGCGAGGTCAGGCCAGGTTGATGTTCTCGGCCTGCGGGCCCTTCTGGCCCTGAGTGACGTCGAACGTCACGGCCTGGCCCTCCTGGAGCTCACGAAAGCCCGTGGAGTTGATCGCGGAGTAGTGCGCGAAGACATCCGGGCCGCCGCCGTCCTGGGCGATGAAGCCGAAGCCCTTCTCCGCGTTGAACCACTTCACAGTTCCCGTAGCCATGTCTCATGCCTTCCAGTCGATGAACGCCTCCCACCCCTTGTGGCAGACGGAGGTGATCGCCCTGGTCCCTGCGGCACAGCACAGCAAAACGCCCACACCGAAGGCGTGGGCAAGAGGGAATTCCGAACCACGACAGCTGACGCAGACGCTACACGCCCGCACATCGCGTCACCATAGGAAATGATCACACCGCACACCGCACACCGAGACCGTGCGTGCGGTGCCCGTCGAGGCTGACGGGCACGCTCATCTCATGCTGCTGCCGCCGGGTTCGCCGATTCGGCGGCGCGGCGGTATTCGGCGTTGATGCGCTGGGCTTCTTCGAGCTGGTCTTCGAGGATGACGATGCGGCAGGCGGCCTCGATGGGGGTGCCTTGGTCGACGAGTTCCCGGGCGCGGGCGACAACGCGCAGCTGGCTCAAGCAGCCGGATGGCCAGCGAATACGGTCCGCGTCATGTCGCAGCCTGACGAGTTGCTCGCTGACGTCGGCGCCCCGGTGGAGTCCGACCAGAGCAATCAGAGTCCCTGACCGTGGTCACCAATGGCGCTGTCATCACCGGTCGATGGGCTGTCGCAGCCACGTGAAGGCAGAGGGTGTCGGATGTCCTGACGGATTCCGCCCACCTGGACGAGTTCGCCGCCGTCTTCGACTCCCCCGCGAAGAAGGACGGGCCGCCCACGCGTCTGCACTTCCAAGTCGCCCGGATCCCGCGGGGCACCCTGGGGGTCCGGGGACGGGTGGGAGGTACCGGGTTGCGATCGAGGATGTCAGCGCCTGGACCGTGGGCGACTTCAGCTGTTCCGGCCACTGAGCGACGCCGACGGGAACCGGCTGCACGCGGTGTGGGCCCGACCGGCGTACCGGTCGGGCCCACACTGCTGGTCAGGTGTCGGCTCGTGTCTGTTTACCCGGTCAGACCGTGACGGGGGTGCCGAGCATCGCGGAGGCGTGCTGCATCGGGCTGAGAATGCCCAGGGGCGCTGCCTTGGGAACGGCGCGGCAGGTGAAGCCGAGCTGAGCCATGGCCCGCAGGACTTCGCCGGCGCTGAAGTCACGACGGTCCTGGCGTGTGATGACCTGGCCGACCTGCTTGACGGGGTAGTGGCGACGGCCGATGATCACCGAGTCGCTGGTGGCCGGTTCGGGCTTGATGCCCTTCATCGATTCCAGCACGCCGCCCTTGGTGAGCTCGAAGGGGAAGCGGGCGATGACGCAGCGCATGTGACCTCACAGAGAGAAGGAAAGAACGGTCCGACCAGGGGCGAGGTGTTTCAGCGGGAGAGGGCGAGGATGCCCAGGGCGCTGCCTTGCTCGTCGACCACCGGCAGGGCACCGAGCCGACGGGTGCGCATCGCGTGCTCGGCTTCGGCCATCGTGGTCACGGGTGAGGCGAACGAACCGTGGTCGCCGAGGATGTCGCGCAGGCGGACACGGTCCGTGTAACCGGAACTGTCACGGACGGCGGTGAGTTCGGTCCGGGTGACCAGGCCGGTGCACTGGCCGTCCTGATCGCAGACGAGCAGTCGGCCCGTGCGGGCGGCCGCCATGACGGCCAGCGCCACCTCGACGCTCATGTCGTCACAGACCTGCGGTCCGGCCGGGTCCATGACCTCCATCGCCGTCCTGTGCGCGGGGTTGGCGTCCGCCGGGCGGGGCTGCGTCTGAACCAGCGTCAAAAGGTGCCTCCTGCAGAGATGGGCCGGCTTCCTGATTACCAAAGTTCTAGGCCACCGCGCCGAAGCCGGACTGGCGTACGGGGGTGCGCCTGGTCGCCGAGGTGGGGCGGCGGCGGCCTCGGGAGGTGGCGCTGCGCTTGGGGCGTTCGACCACCGGTGCGGTGATGACGACCGGGATGCCGGACGGGGCCTGGGCGCCGGTGATCCGGTTCAGGGCCTCGTCGCCCGAGCGGATCTGGGTGGTCTGCGGCCGGATGCCGGCGTCCGACATCAGACGGACCATGCCGCGGCGCTGGTGCGGCGTGACGAGGGTGACGACGCTGCCGGACTCGCCGGCGCGGGCGGTACGGCCACCGCGGTGGAGGTAGTCCTTGTGGTCGGTCGGCGGATCGACGTTGACGACCAGGTCAAGGTTGTCCACGTGGATGCCGCGCGCCGCGACGTTGGTCGCCACCAGCACGGTGACGTGCCCGGTCTTGAACTGCGCAAGTGTGCGGGTGCGCTGGGGCTGCGACTTGCCGCCGTGCAGCGCGGCGGCCCGTACCCCGCTGTTGAGCAGGTCCTGGGTCAGCCGGTCGACGGCGTGCTTGGTGTCCAGGAACATGATCACGCGGCCGTCGCGGGCGGCGATCTCGGTCGTGGCGGCGTGCTTGTCGGCGCCGTGGACGTGCAGGATGTGGTGCTCCATCGTCGTGACCGCACCGGCGGACGGGTCGACGGAGTGCACGACGGGGTCGGTCAGGTAGCGGCGTACCAGAAGGTCGACGTTGCGGTCCAGGGTGGCGGAGAACAGCATCCGCTGCCCCTCCGGGCGCACCTGGTCGAGCAGCGCGGTGACCTGGGGCATGAAGCCCATGTCGGCCATCTGGTCGGCCTCGTCCAGCACGGTGATACCGACATGGTTCAGCCGGCATTCGCCGCGGTCGATGAGGTCCTTGAGCCGGCCCGGGGTCGCGACGACGACCTCGGCTCCGCCGCGCATCGCGCTGGCCTGCCGGCCGATCGACATGCCGCCCACCACGGTGGCCAGCCGCAGCCGCACGGAGCGGGCGTACGGGGTCAGCGCGTCGGTCACCTGCTGGGCCAGCTCACGCGTCGGTACGAGGATCAGCCCCAGCGGCTGGCGGGGCTCGGCACGCTGTCCGGCGGTGCGGGCGAGCAGGGCGAGGCCGAAGGCGAGGGTCTTGCCGGAACCGGTGCGGCCGCGGCCCAGGACGTCACGGCCCGCCAGGGAGTTCGGCAGCGTCGCTCCCTGGATCGGGAACGGTGCGGTCACACCCTGCCTGCCGAGTTCGGCCAGCAGCTGCTCGGGCATGTCGAGATCGGCGAAGCCCTCGACGGCGGGCAGCGCGGGGGTGATCGTCCTGGGCAGCGCGAACTCACCTTGCACTGCGGCGGGCCGACGGCCGTAACCGCCGGAGCGGACGGGCCCGCCGGTACGGCGCGATGCCTGCGAGCCGTAGCCGCCGCCCCTTCCGGCGTCGGCACGGCCGTCACGGGTGCGGGCGGGGCGGTCGTTCGTGTACGTGCGGTTCATGCGGAACCTTCCTCGATGGGGCACATATCAAGGAATTCCCGCTGCGATGAATGGCATGGAGAATTACAAGTATGGACCGGTGGCAAAAGAAAGCAGATCTGGCCGGCGGAAACATCCGTGGGCACAGGTGCGGAAATGGGTGACGCGATGGGGGAACTTGCGATCCGGGCGCCGGATGCGGGGCAGCGCTTCAGGGTGCGTCTGCGTCCTGAGGGAGGAACCGCTGGTGGTGGTACTGCGGATTCATCCGGGGCGTCCCGCGGGTGAAATCCGCTGCGGGATACGCGTGCAGCTGGGGCCCGCACCCCGAAGGATGCGGGCCCCAGCTACGGATTGCGCGTGAGCGTCAGGCCGGAACGATGTTCTCGGCCGTCGGGCCCTTCTGGCCCTGCGCGATGTCGAACTTCACCTTCTGGCCCTCGAGCAGCTCACGGAAGCCCTGCGCGGCAATGTTCGAGTAGTGGGCGAACACGTCGGCGCCGCCACCGTCCTGCTCGATGAAGCCGAAGCCCTTTTCCGCGTTGAACCACTTCACGGTACCAGCAGCCATGTCATATCTCCTTTGGGGCAGTGCATCGGCGTCCGCACTGCGCGGACGCCGTGTCGCCGCGATGATTACCCCGCCCGGAAATGACCGGAAATATAAAAGTGCTCCCGACCGGCAGAAGCCTGGTGGGGGCACTTGAAGTCTTGGGAACCACAACTGCAACTTGGATCGACAGTAGCACGCCGGAACGGGCCGTGCGTGTTGAATAATTCCACTCTGCTCTTCGCGGCAAAAAACTCCCGCTGCACGGCCCCCCAAAATCTGATCCCTCGGGAACAGATATTGATTCACTCGGAGTTCAACGTCTCAGGAAGAGTTGCCAGCCGGCACGCTGCGCGACAGCCGGGGAAAAGCCGCTGCCGCCCAGGAAAAGCAGCTGCGAGACTGTGGGGATGACCACGCAGCGGCTGCCGTTCCCGGTCCCGGATGAGCGAGCCCACCTCCTCAGTGCGGGTGAGGTGCCTGGTCGTGAGGGTGATGGCGGCCCGGGTGATCAGGCTGAGCCGTTCGTACTCCCGCGCATGCGCACGGGACGTCTTCGAGTGCCTACTCCGACAGAGTGGCCAGGCAGGCCGCCGGTGCGACTTGTGCTGATGACCGTCGGCTGAAGCGCCCGCATCACATGAGACAACCGGGCCGATAGGTCAGGACACTTCTTCCAACAGCTGTTCGGTCCAGATGGTTTTGCCCGCAACGGTGTACCGGCTGCCCCAGCGATGGGTCATCTGGGATCGGAGACCTCGCAGATCAGACGTTGATCCCGAATCAGCCGCAGGCCCACTGGGGCGCCGCCGTAGCGGATGGCGTTGGTGACCAGCTCGCTGACGATCAGCTCTGTGGTGAACACCAAATGTTCCAGCCCTCAGGAGGTCAGCTGGTCGGCGACTTGACGGCGTATCCCTGCGACGATGCTGGGGTCGGCGGCCAGCTCCCAGGCGGCAGTGGCATCTTCGGGAAGTCGGCGCACCTGGGTCACCAGAAGTGCCAGATCGTCGTCCAAGGGCTCCTGCAGAAGCACCACGGTCAGTCCGCGCGTGTGGAACGGATCTCGCGTCAGCGCACCGGTGTAGAAGGACAGCACATCACCCGGGCTTAGTTGCAGCTCGGTGGCTTCGAAGGGCTCCGCGCCTTCCGCCAGGGGCAACCCCGGACGCACGGATACCATGTCGGCTTCGGCGCCGCCCCGCGAGACCAGCACCGGCCCAGGGTGTCCCGCACTGGCCAGTACGCAGTGGCCGGTGATCGGGTCGTACACGGCGTACAGGCACGTCGCGCCGTGCGCCCTGCCGGCAGGGACAACATACGAGCGCTGTGCACCGGACCGTCGCTGGCTTTTGCCCGGGCCCGGGCGCGACCACTGAGCACAGCCGCACAGCAGCCTGCGCATCGAGCGGGTCCAGCTTCCCGAGCAGACGGCAGGCTGTGCGGTCGGGCCGGTTCACTTCGTACACCTGGACGTGCTGAGCCAGCAGGTGGCGGGACAGGCCCGCGCCGAAGGTGCCGGTGCCCTCCGCCATGCGGTGCCGCCCTGCGGCAGCGGTGCGTCAGCTCTGTGCGGTGTCGTCGCTCGTCTGCCCGGCGCCCTCGGCTGCGCCTGCCTTCTCGCGCATCTTGCGCACCAGCTCCGCCTTCTGGTCGGCTGCACCCTGGCGGTCGAGATTGCGGTACGGACCGTTGCTCTGCCGTTCGGCGCGGGACAGCTTCTTGCGCTGGCCGCCGCCCATGCCCACGGGATTGTTGATGTTCTTGCTCACGGTCACGGGTTCTCCCGGTAATGATGTGAAGTGATCTACGGATTCATCGGTGGGGGACGGGCGGCGACATCGAAGGACGTCAGCAGGGGCCCGTCAGCTCTCACTCGTAAATCGGCGTCTGGAAGAACATGACACTACCCAGATGCTAGATCTTGGACTTGAACATGGTACGCAGCATGTCGGACTCCTGGAAGACGGCTCCCTGCCTGCTTGCTGCAGGTCAAGGGCGTTCTTCACTGTACAACTGTGCGCCAGGACCCGACGATGGTGAGAAACATCGCTTCACTCCGGCGAGAAGTCTCCCTGCCTGCGTTTCCGCGCGAACCAGGCTGTCGTGAGGCCGCCGACCAGGCGCCTGCTCGAACGCCCGTCTAGGAATGTGCGAGGGCTGATGCTGATCAGATGCCGACCGACCTGACGGCACATCAGGAACATGAGAGGCGTAGGACGAGCCACTTCCCCGGAGCACCTGGAACTGTGCGAATACCGGTACCGCCTCAAGCATGGCCGTCGCTGGTAACAAGACCGAAGGACACAAGCGGCACCTGAGCGCCCTCGGCCGGTCCTGGGCGCGCAAAGAAAGGCAGCCGGGGCGGCCGGCCCACACGCCTCGACACCGATCTCCACAAGGAGAGGAACACCGTCGAGCGCCTGATCAACAAGCTGACAGCATGGCGGGGCATCGCGACTCGATACGACAAGACACCCGAAAGTCACCTCGCCGGCCTCCGCCTCCGCGCCTCCACGATCTGGGTCAACGACCTGCTGACGGCAACCGGTTGATCACAACATCACACAGGCCATAGCGTGCAGTCCATGAAGTACACGCAGCTCGGACGCACTGGACTCAAGGTCAGCCGACTCGTCCTCGGCACCATGAACTTCGGTCCGCTGACCGACGAGGCCGACAGCCACGCGATCATGGACGCGGCACTGGACGCGGGCATCAACTTCTTCGACACGGCGAACGTGTACGGCTGGGGCGAGAACAAGGGCCGTACCGAGAGCATCATCGGCAACTGGTTCGCGAAGGGCGGCGAGCGGCGCGACAAGGTCGTCCTCGCCACCAAGATGTACGGCAACATGGGCGCGGACGACGAGGCATGGCCCAACCACGAGAAGCTGTCGGCGGTGAACATCCGGCGCGCCGTGGACGCGTCGCTCAAGCGGCTACGGACCGACCACATCGACGTCTACCAGTTCCACCACATCGACCGGGACACCCCGTTCGAGGAGATCTGGCAGGCCATCGACGTCCTGGTGCAGCAGGGGAAGATCCTCTACACCGGTTCCTCCAACTTCCCGGGCTACAAGATCGCCCAGGCCAATGAGATCGCCGCCCGGCGCGGCAACACCATCGGCCTCGTCAGCGAGCAGTGCCTCTACAACCTCTACGAGCGCCGCGCCGAGATGGAGGTCATCCCTGCCGCGCAGGAGTACGGCCTCGGCGTCATCCCGTGGTCGCCGCTGCACGGCGGTGCGCTCGGTGGCGTGCTGAAGAAGGAGGTCGAGGGCGGTCGGCGCAGCGAGGGGCGAGCCGCGGGCGCCATGTCCGGCCCTGACGTACACGCGAAGATCCAGGCGTACGAGGACCTGCTCGACAAGCACGATCTGGAGCCCGGCGAGGCCGCCCTGGCCTGGCTGCTCACCCGTCCCGGCGTGACCGGCCCGATCGTCGGTCCGCGTACGGCGGAGCAGCTCGAATCCGCCCTGCGCGCCACCGAGTTGGATCTGAGCGAGGAGCTGCTGGCCGGGCTGGACGAGATCTTCCCGGGACCGGGACCGTCTCCGGAGGCCTTCGCCTGGTAGCGGTCGCAGCCGCATTCGTTCGCAGTCGCCGCCGCCGTCGTCGGGACGGGGGCGGCGCTCGGCCTACGGCGCGGCTGTCACGGCTATTGTCCGAGCGCCGCCGCCACCGCGACCTGGACGGACATCAGCACAAGCGCACCGGCCATGATCCGGTTCCGGGTTTCGGGGTTCACGGGACCGAGCCTGACCGGCCCCTCCGAGCGGCCGACGGGCGACCGCCTCGTAGGGAGGGCTGTTCGCCCGCCACACCGGACGTCGGCAGGTTGCTGCGCACCAGCACGACGTCGGCCACGGTCCAGGTACGGCTGGTGAACTCGCCGAGGACCGCGACATACGGCCTGATCTCGGACGGATGCCTGACCGGCCGGACCAGGATGCCTTTCGGAAGATCAAGAGATCACCCAGGGCAAGCACACACCCAGGCCGTCCTCTGCCTCGTACGCCGCCGAGCCGACGTGCTCTTCGCCATGCTCCACGACGGCACCCTCCACGAACCACCAACCCCGATCACCGCTTGACCGAAGTCATAGGGGCCCCCGGGTGAGCGCCGGTCTCCACGGCTCCGGGTTGAACGCACCCCGACCCTGGGGACGGGCCGCGGCCGCTCGGCTTGGCTCGTCCCCAGGGCGTCGGGCGACTACGCCGTGGCGAGTACCTGGACGGTGGCGCCCAAGGTGTCCGCCACTTCCTTCCACTCGGTGAGGGAGATCGTCAGGGGTGGCAGGAGCTTCAGTACATGCCCCGACCCCGAGGTCTCGGCGACGATGCCGGCGCGGAACAACGCCTCCCGTATCCGCTCGGCCGTCCCGGGGGCGGGGAATCTCAGTCCGCTCATCGCTCCCTTGCCGACGACTTCGGCGGCACCCACCGGGAGGGCGTCGGTGATGCTCGCGAGGCTGGTGCGGATCGCGGCGGTCAGTTCGGCGGTGTGGTCGGTGAAGTGCGGGTCGGTCCAGTGGTCCAGTGCCGCGGAGCCTGCCACGAAGGCGAGGTTGTGGCCACGGAACGTGCCGTTGTGCTCGCCGGGGGCCCAACGGTCGATCTCGCGCCGGATCAACAGCGCCGCCATCGGTAGCCCCATTCCGCTGAGGGACTTCGACAGGCAGACCAGGTCGGGGCGGAGTTCGGGGGCGTCCTCGAAGCTGAAGAAGGTACCGGTGCGTCCGCAGCCCGCCTGGATGTCGTCCACGATGACCAACGCGCCGGTGGCGTCGGCGAGTTCACGGATCCGGGCCAGCCACGCGCGGGGAGCCGTGTGCAGGCCGCCCTCGCCCTGGACCGTCTCCAGCAGGACCGCGGCGGGCGGGGCCGTCGCCGCGCCCGGGCCGAGGGCGTGTTCCAGGGAGGCGAACGGATCGGGCTCGGCCGCGTCGCCGTACGGGAGGATCGTGACGTCGGTCAGAGGTACGCCCGCCGCGCCGCGCAGCAGGGGGGAGGTCGTGGCGGCGAGGGCGCCGAGGGACGCGCCGTGGAAGCCTCCGGTGAAGGCGATCACCTCGGTGCGGCCGGTGACCTTTCGGGCCAGCTTCAGGGCGGCCTCGACGGCGAGCGTTCCGGCCGGTCCGGGGAACTGGACGACGTGGTCGCCGAGGCCGCGCGGCTCAAGGACGAGGCCGGTGAACCGCTCCAGGAAGTCGGCCTTGGCCGTGGTGTGCAGGTCCAGCGACTGCACCGGGCCGCCGGCCGCGAGGTAGGCCGTCACCCGTTCGACGATCTCGGGCGGGTTGTGGCCGTAGTTGAGCGAGCCGGCCCCGCACAGCAGGTCCACATAGCGGCGCCCCGAGGTGTCCCACAGATGGTGTCCGGCGGCTCGTTCGAAGACCACCGGGAAGCCTCGGCAGTAGCTGCGTACGTTCGACTCGTGACGTTCGAACACCGCGAGGGGCGTCCGGTCTGTCTCGGTCATGTCAGCACGTACCTTTCATCGATTCTCGTAACGCGTCGCGGGCCGACGTCACTTGAGGGGTCACTTGACCAGCACCGTTCCGTCACCGGGACGGTGGTCGCGGGAACGGCGCAGGTCGCTGAAGGCGAACGTCCGCTGGAGCCAGCGGTCGAGGCCGTCGTAGCGCGGCGTGAACGCCGAACGGCCGTGCAGGGTTGTCCGGTTGTCGACGACGGCGAGGTCGCCAGGGCGCAGCAGCACCCCGGTGTACGTGCGGTGCGCCACCTCGGCCAGTTCGGCGAGAGCGGCCCGGCCCTCGGGGGTCACCGCCTTGGTGGCCGCCTCGTCGAGGCACCAGTCGGGGTCGTCCGGGTCGCCGGTGAGCACGGCGTGCGCGGTGCCCTCGCCTGCCGGGCCGAAGGACGGCGGTGCCTCGGTGATGTACTCGGGCCTGCCGAGCGCCTCCCGGGTGCCGGGTGTCAGCAGCGGCAGGACGCGTCGGGCGCAGCTGGTGCGCAGTTCGGCCGTGCCCTCGTGGTCGCGGCGCAGGCACAGCAGCATGACGTAGTCGGGGCGGTGGGGGTGGAAGGCGTTCTCGGTGTGGAAGGTGAGTTCGACCGAGCCGACGTTGCCCTGGACGGTCTCCTGGCCGGGCACCGGCACGACGTCCTGGACGAGGGCGCCGGACTTCTCCGCCGCGAACGCGGCCGGGTCGCCGAGCCCGGCCGCGAACAGCAGCAGCGTCGCCGCGGGCAGGGACGGGCCGTGCTGGACCGAGCCCTTCACCATGGGGGTGGGCGGCAGGTGCGCGGCACCGATGGGGAGCCTCCTGAGGACGAGGGCGCCGTCGGGGCCGGAATGCCTGCGGAACTCCCTGACGGTGCGCCGTATTTCGGCGGGGACGTCCTCCCAGGCGTGCCGGGCGAGGGCCACCCATGCCGGGTCGTCGACCCGGTCGCCCGCCTGGTCCAGCAGTTCCGCCGCCACATGGCCGAGCCGGGCCAAGGTGGGGGCGCCGTACCGCACCGTGCCGTCGGCGCTCGCCGGGGCGTACGGTGCCTGCGTCATGTCGACGCTGCTCACGTGCGTGTTCCCTTCGTCCGCTGCGTCCGCGTCACTCGCCCATGGCCCGGACGAGGCTCTTGGGGCGCAGGTCGGTCCACTCGCGCTCGACGTACTCCAGGCAGGCGGTGCGGCTGTCCGGGCCGAAGACGGTGGTCCAGCCGGCGGGCACGGCGGTGAAGTCGGGCCACAGCGAGTGCTGGCCTTCGTCGTTGGCCAGGATCCGGTAGGTGCCGTCGGGGTTCTCGAAGGGGTTGGTCATGACGGATCGGTGTTCCTTTCGGGAGCCGGGAGGCGCTGCGCCTCCCGCTGTGGGGAAGTGGGGCCACGGTTCCGGCCGGTGGTCCGGGCGGTGTGGCCGGTCATCAGGGGCTCGCGCGAGCCGTCACCGGCGGTCGGCGCGAGTGGCCGGAGGGGTGTTCGGAGGAAGCCGCGCCACCGAGGCCGGTCCGCGCGGCTCGCCTCACCGTTCGACGAAGTCCCAGTAGCGGGAGATGGCGGCCTCGTCGATGTCCGGGATCGCGACCGCCAGATCCCGCAGGCGCTGAAGCGTCCTGTCGTTCTCGAACTCCAGGGTCGGCCGCTGTGGGTCCGGCGCGTTCCTCGCGTGCTCTTCGAGATACGCCTGGTAGGGCAGGATCGGCAGGTCGCGTCCCCGTTCGCTCGCGCGCCGCAGGCGGTGCAGCCAGACGGTGAGCGGGACCGCTTCGGAGACCGTTCCGCGCATCCGGTCGTAGCCGCTCATGAAGACACCGGCTCCGACCCTGCGCGGGTGGTGGAGGTGGTGCACACGGGCGGTTCCCGTCCCGGTCAGGATCAGCCCCACGACGGCGCGGGCCAGGACATCGACGGGGAGCAGCGCTTCCTCCAGATCCGGTCCGACCGGATGGCAGCCGAGCGCGGCGCAACTGGTGAGCAGTCGGGAGAACATGTCGTCCGGACTGACGGCACCGGTCGAGGTATGCGCCCAGACGCGGCCGAGCCGGTGGATGCCGCCGGCGGCCCCCCGCTCGAAGGCACGCTCCACGAGCCGGTCCGCGACCCATTTGCTCGCCGCGTACCCGTTTCCGAACGGGTGTTTCTCACCGCCGATCGGTGAATCCTCCGTGACCAGCCGGGAGTCCTGGCCGAGCCCGAACACACCGAGGGTGGAGAGGTGGTGAAACGCTTTCGGCCGGCCTTCGGCGGCCAGGCGCAGCAGGGTCCGGGTGCCCTCCACGTTGGCCGGTTTCAGCCGGGTGTACGGCGAGAGGTGATGGACGTGCGCGCCGCTGTGGACGATCGTGTCGACCCGCTCGCGCAGCCTCGCCCAGTCCGCGGGTTCGAGGCCGAGGTCCACTGCCGCCAGATCCCCCCGGACGACATTCAACCGCGCATCGTCCGGCGTCGGCCCGAGGTCGATGGCGTAGCGCCGCAGGGCCCCGGTCAGCCGCTCGCCCGCCTCGGCGTCGGTCCGCGCACGGACGAGGCAGTGCACCCGCGCCGATGTCCGGTGCAGCAGCTCGGCCAGGAGGAAGGCTCCGACGAACCCCGTGGCCCCGGTCAGCAGAATCTCCTGAGGACCACCGGCATGCGGGTCGGCATGCGGCACGTCGGGTGGGCCGACGGGGGATGTGCCGGACTGGAAGCGCAGGGCGGGACTCAGCTCGGCTTCCGAGTCCGGCACCCACGACGAAGCGTGTGGGCCGCCCTCCGTGAGGTGGCTGGCCAGTCCCGCTGGGGTCGGTGCTTCGAGAAGCGCCGACAGGCTGAAGCGGACCGCCAGCGTCTCACCGATCCGGCCGGCCAGACGGACGGCGAGCAGGGAGTGACCGCCCAGCGCGAAGAAGTCGTCGTCGGCGGAGACCTCGGGCACCCCCAGCACCTCGGCGAACAGCCCGCACAGCAGGGCCTCCCGTTCGGTCCGCGGCGCCCGGCCGGTACCGGCGGCGGTGTCCGGCGGGGCGGGCAGTGCCCTGCGGTCGAGCTTGCCGTTGGCGTTCAGCGGGATCGCGTCGACCTCGACGAACGCGGACGGTACGAGGTGGGCGGGGAGGACAGTGGCGAGCCGGGCCTTCAACTCGTCGGCCACAAGCGGTGTTTCGGCGACGAAGTACGCCACCAGCCGCTGGTCGCCCGGACGGTCCTCGCGGGCGATCACGGCGGCTCGGGCCACCCCGTCGAGCGCGGTCAGCGCGCTCTCGATCTCGCCGGGCTCGATCCGGTAGCCCCGGATCTTGACCTGGTCGTCGACGCGTCCGGCGTACTCCAGCACCCCGGCGCGGTTCCAGCGGGCCCGGTCGCCCACCCGGTACATGCGGGAGCCGGGCGGGCCGTACGGGTCGGCGACGAAGCGTTCGGCACTCTGGCCGGGCCGACCGGCGTAGCCGCGGGCGAGGCCGGTGCCGGCGAGGTACAGCTCGCCCCACACCCCGTCGGGGACGGGCTGGAGGTGGTCGTCGAGCACGTGGACGCGCGCGCCCGCGATGGGGCGGCCTATGGGCACCGGTCCCGCGCCGAGGTCGTCGCCCGGTTCGAGCCGGTGGACGACACAGCCGACGGTCGCCTCGGTCGGGCCGTACTCGTTGACCACCACCGCCTTGGGATGCCGCTCGCGCCACGCCTGGAGGGCGGTGCCGTCGAGGGCCTCGCCGCCGATGACCAGGTTGCGGGTGTCGCTGACGCGGTCGGGCAGCGACTCCAGCAGCCGTAGATGGCTCGGGGTGACCTTGAGCAGGTCGGGGGTGGGTGTGTCCTCGTCCAGTTCCCCGAACCGCACCCGGCCGCCCGTGATCAGCGGCGTGAACAGCGTGGTCACCGGCATGTCGAAGGCGAGGGAGGTGTGGACCAGGGACTCGCCCGAGGCGGCCGGGTACATCGCCGCGGCCTCCGTGAGATAGGCGGCGAGCGAGCCGTGTTCGACGACCACTCCCTTCGGGCGGCCCGTCGATCCGGAGGTGTGGATCAGGTAGGCGGCCTGGTGGGGGTGGACGGGCAGGCCCAGGTCGCTGTCGGGGAGATGGTCCAGGGCGGCCGGGGAGGTCTCCTCGTCGAGCACGATCCGCGCGCCCGCGTCGGCGACCAGCGCGTCGATCCGCGCCTGCGGGTTGGCCGTGTCGATCGGCAGGTAGGCGGCCCCGGTCTTCAGGACCGCGAGCAGCGCCACGATCACCTCCGGGCGGCGGGGCAGGACCACGGCGACGACGGTCTCCGGTCCGGCCCCGAGCGCGACCAGGTGCCGGGCGAGCCTGTTGGCGCGGCGGTTCAGCTCCTCGTACGTCAGCTTCGTACCGTCCGAGAACTCCGTACCGTCCGCGACGACGGCCACGGCGTGCGGGGTGCGCACCGCCTGGGCCTCGAACATCTCCGGTAGCGACGCCTGCGGCAGCGGCCCGGCGGTGCCGCCCCGCCGGACGAGCACGTCGTCGCGTTCGGCGGGGGTGAGCAGGGGCAGGGCGTGCAGGGGACGCGCCGGGTCGGCGGTCACCTCCTCCAGCAGGCGCAGATAGCGGGTGGCGACGCTCTCTGCGGTGGGTCGGTCGAACAGGTCCGAGGCGTACTCGACCGATCCGGACCAGCCGCCCTCGGCGCTCTCTGTGAGCGTCAGCGACAGGTCGAACTTGGCGTGGTCGCCCTGCACGTCCCCGACGGTCACCTCCAGTCCGGGCAGCGTGGGTGCGATCACCTCCTGATTGACCGTCAGCATGACCTGGAACAGGGGGTGCCGGGCGCGTGAGCGCACCGGGTTGAGGGCCTCGACCAGCCGTTCGAACGGCACGTCGGTGTGGTCGTACGCCGCCACGTCCGCCGCGCGCACCCGGTCGAGCAGTTCCTCGAACGTGGGGTCGCCGGAGGTGTCGGCACGCAGCACCAGGGTGTTGGCGAACAGGCCGACGAGGTCTTCGAGCGCGGTGTCCGGGCGGCCCTCCACGGGCGTTCCGATCACGATGTCGTCGCCGGCGCCCAGCCGGGTCAGCAGGGTGACGAGCGTGGCGTGCAGCACCATGAAGGCGCTGGCGCCCCGGTCCCGGCCGAGCGCGTCGACCCGGCCGCGCAGTCCGGCCGGCACCGCGAAGGGCACCGTGCCACCGCGCTGGGAGGCGACGGCGGGCCGGGGCCGGTCGGCGGGCAGCTCGATCTGGTCGGGTATCCCGGCCAGCTCTTCGGCCCAGAAGTCGAGCCGGTCAGCCGGGAGTTCCCGCTCCCACAGGGCGTAGTCGGCGTACTGGAGGGGCAGCGGAGCCCAGTCGGGGGCGCGGCCGGCGAGGTGGGCGGCGTAGGCCGTGGAGAGGTCCTCGGCGAGGGACCGCATGGACGCGCCGTCGCCCGCGATGTGGTGCAGGAGCAGCAGCAGGGCGTGTTCGCGCTCCCCGTCGGTGAACAGCACGGCGAGAACGGGCAGTTGGTGGTCGAGGGAGAACGGCGTCCGGGCGGCCTCCGCCACCCCCGCGTCGAAGTCGGCCGGGTCGGACGACCGGACCTCGAAACGCGGCTCCGTGTCGACGACGACCTGGTACGGCCCCTGGGGGCCCTCGGCGATCACCGTGCGCAGCGCTTCGTGCCGCCGCACCAGGTCGCCGAAGGCGGCGCGCAGGGCGTCCCGGTCGAGGGTGCCGGTCATCCGCAGGACGACGGGGATGGTGTACGTCTGCGAGGGGCCGTCGAGCCGGTCGAGGAACCACATCCGCCGCTGTGCCGCCGACAGGGGCACCAGCTCGGGCCGTTCGCGCCGGACGAGCGGGGGCCGGAAGGAGGTCTGAGTCGGGCGGCCCGACAGCAGTTCCGCGAGGCCGGCGACGGTCGCGTGCTCGAACGCCTCCCGGATGGACAGCTCCGCTCCGAGGTCGGTGCGGATCCGGTTGACCAGCCGGGCGACGAGCAGGGAGTGGCCGCCGAGGCGGAAGAAGTCGTCGTCGGCGCCGACCTCGGGCACGCCCAGGACCTCCGCGAACACGTCGGCGACCTGCCGCTCCATGCCCTCGGCGGGCGGCCTGCCCGAGCCCTCGGCGGAGAGGTCGGGAGCGGGCAGCGCCTTGCGGGCGATCTTTCCGTTGGCGGTCAGGGGCAGGGTCTCCAGCACGACGAACGTGGCCGGGACCATGTAGTCGGGCAGGGCCCGCGCCGCTGCGGCGCGCAGGGCGGCCCGGTCCGCCGGGTGCCCCTGCTCCGGCACCACATACGCGACGAGGCGCTTGTCGCCGGGGGTGTCCTCGCGGACGACCACGGCGGCGGCGTCGATGCCCGGCTGGGCCGTGAGGACGGCCTCCACCTCGCCGAGTTCGATACGGAAGCCCCGGATCTTCACCTGGTCGTCCACGCGGCTGACGAACTCCAGCCGCCCGGAGGCCGTCCAACGGGCCAGGTCGCCCGTGCGGTACATCCGCGACCCGGGCGGGCCGAACGGGCTCGCGACGAAGCGTCCGGCGGTCAGGCCGGGGCGCCCGTGGTAGCCGCGGGTGACGAGGTCGCCCGCGACGTACAGTTCGCCGGCGGTGCCGACGGGTGCCGGGCGCAGCAGCGCGTCCAGCACGTACATCTGCGTGTTCCAGGCGGGGGTGCCGATCGTGATGACGCCGGGCGGGACGGGGTCGCCGGGTTCGATGCGGAACAGGCTGCAGCCGATGGTGGTCTCGGTGGGGCCGTACTCGTTGAGGACGGTCACTCCGGGATGCCGGGATCGCCAGGCGTCCAGCACGTCGCCGAGGAGGGACTCGCCGCCGAGGACGAGCTGTCCGCCGGGCGAGTACTCCTCGGGCACCACGCCCAGCAGGTGCAGATGGCTGGGGGTGGCCTTGACGAAGTCGGGTCGGGTGACGGCCGCGTCCGGGTCGGGCCCGCTCGCGGTCCAGCGGACCAGTTCCACGGTGCCGCCGGAGATCAGCGGGCCGAACATACCGGTCGCGGTGAGGTCGAAGGAGACCGGCGAGTGCACCAGGACGCGTCGGCGCAGGCTCTCGTACTCGTGGGTGGCCCAGGCCAGATAGGCGACCAGCGAGCGGTGTTCGACGACGACCGCCTTGGGCCGTCCGGTGGAGCCCGAGGTGAAGATGACGAACGCGGCGTGCTCGGGCCGCCGGATCACCGCGGTGAGCGGGCCGGACGGCCGTTCCGCGATCTCGGGATCGTCCGTCAGCACGACGGGTGCTTCCGTCAACGAGCCGACGGTCGCCGCGAGTTCGGCCGTGGTGACGACCGCGACCGGGGCAATGTCGCCGAGCATGAAGGCGAGCCGGTCGGCGGGGTGGGCCGGGTCGAGCGGCAGATAGCCGGCGCCGGTCTTCAGGGCGGCCAGCAGCGTCACCGGGATGTGCTCGGACACCGGCATCAGCACGGCGACGTAGCGTTCCGGGCCGGCGCCCAGGTCGAGCAGATGGCGAGCCAACCGGTTGGCACGGGCGTCGAGTTCGGCGTACGACAGCTCCGTGGTGCCGAAGGCGACGGCGGGGACGTCCGGGGTGCGGGCGGCCTGGGCCTCGATCAGGTCGGTGAGGGTCAGGGACGGCACCTCACGGCCGGTGGTGTTCCACTCGGTGAGCAGGAGCCGTCGCTCGTCGGCGTCCACGACGTCGAACTCCCGTACCGGCCGGCCGGGTTCGGCGATGACGGCGGTGAGCAGACGGGTGAAGCGCTCGGCGATGCGGGCGGCCGAGTCACGGTCGAACAGGTCGGTGGCGAACTCCAGGAGCCCGTGCACCCCGCCCTCGGGCCGCTCGGTGAGGAAGAACGACAGGTCGAACTTGGCGGCAGGAGACGCGACCCGCTGCACGCGTGCCGTGAGGCCGGGCAGGTCGACGGCGAGGTCGAGGGCCGTCTGCTGGTCGGCGTTGTTGAAGTTCAGGCCGGTCTGGAACAGCGGGTGCCGGGCGGTGGAGCGGGCCGGGTTGACCGCCTCCACGACCCGCTCGAACGGCACGTCCTGGTGGGCGTAGGCGGCCAGGTCGGCGGCCCGCACCCGGCGCAGCACCTCGGTGAAGTCGGGGTCGCCGGTCAGGTCGGTGCGCAGCACGAGGTTGTTGGCGAAGTAGCCGACCAGGGGGGTGAGGGCCTCGTCCGTGCGGTTCGCGACCGGTGAGCCGATCACGATGTCGTCGCCCGCGCCGAGCCGGTGCAGGAGGGTTGCCAGGGCGGCGTGTACGACCATGAAGACGGTCGTGTGGTGCTCACGGGCGAGCCGGACCAGTGCCGCGTGGACCTCGGGCCCGACCGCGAAGGGCACCGTGTCACCGCGGTGGGTGGGCACGGCGGGCCGGGGCCGGTCGAAGGGCAGCTCCATCTGCTCGGGGAGCCCGGTGAGCGTGGTGCGCCAGTGGTCGAGCTGCCGGGAGAGGGCACTGTCCGGGTTGTCGGTCTCGCCCAGCTCCTGCCGCTGCCACACCGCGAAGTCGGCGTATTGGACGGGCAGTTGAGCCCAGTCGGGCTCCGCTCCCCTGGTCCGGGCCGCGTACGCGGTGGCGAGGTCGCGGGCGAGCGGGGCCATGGAGGCGCCGTCGCCGGCGATGTGGTGCAGGACGAGGAGCAGTACGTGCTCGCCCGCGCCGAGGTCGAACAGGGTGGCGCGGAGCGGGGGTTGGGCGGTGAGGTCGAACGGGGTGCGGACGGCGTCGGCGAGCCGCTCGTCGAGAGCGTCCTCGTCGGTACGGAGGATGCTCAGCGGCGGCGCGGAGGGCAGGACCACCTGGTAGGGGCCGCTCCCGTCCTCGGCGAAGACCGTACGCAGTGCCTCGTGCCGCCCCGCCAGGTCTTCCAGGGCGGCGGTGAGCGCGGCCACGTCCAGGTCACCGGTCAGCCGCAGCGCGACGGGCAGGTTGTACGTGGGGGACGGTCCCTCGAAGCGGTGCAGGAACCACAGCCGTTCCTGGGCGTACGACAGCGGCAGGCGCCCCTCGCGCGGCTGTGCCGTGACGCCGGAGCGGCGCGGTCCGCTCCCGGTGAGCCGGGAGGCGAGCTTCGCCACGGTCGTCGCCTCGAACAGCACGGAGAGCTCTATGTCGACGTCGAGGGCGGCGCGGATGCGGCTCGCCAGCCGGGTCACCAGCAGGGAGTGGCCGCCGAGCGCGAAGAAGTCGTCGTCGATCGAGACCTCGGGCACGCGGAGGACCTCGGCGAACAGGCCGCACAGGATCTCCTCCTGCGGGGTGCGCGGCCCTCGCCCGGCGGTGTGCGCGACGTCGGGGACCGGCAGGGCCTTGCGGTCGAGCTTGCCGTTCGGGGTCAGCGGCAGCACGTCCAGGGTGACGATCTGGGCCGGGACCATGTACTCGGGCAGGCGGGCCGTGAGCCGGTCGCGCAGGTCGTCCACAGCCACAGGGGCGGCGGGGACCACGTACCCCACGAGCCACTGCCCGTGCACGGCCGCGGCGGCCTGGGCGACGGCCGGGTGGTCGGCCATGGCGTCCTCGATCTCGCCGAGTTCGACCCGGAAGCCGCGCAGTTTGACCTGGTTGTCGGCGCGGCCCAGGTACTCCAGTTCGCCGTTCGCCGTCCAGCGCGCCACGTCCCCGGTGCGGTACATCCGCGCCCCGGGCGGCCCGTACGGGCTCGCGACGAACCGCTCGGCGGTCAGCGCGGGCCGGTCGAGGTAGCCGCGGGCCAGCTGGACGCCCTCGATGTACAGCTCGCCGGGCACGCCGGGGGCGACCGGCGCCAGCGTCGCGTCGAGCACGTAGGCGCGGGTGTTGGCGACGGGCCCGCCGATCAGCACGGTCTCGGCGTCCGCCGGCGCGGCCCAGGCGGTGACGTCGACGGCGGCCTCGGTCGGGCCGTACGCGTTGAGGAGCACGGCGTTGGAGTCGTCGTGGAAGCGGCGGACCAGCTCGGCGGGCAGGGCCTCGTCGCCGGAGACGACCAGGCGGACGGAGTCCGGCAGCCGGGTCTCGGCCAGATAGGCACCGAGCATGGACGCGCTGAGGTGGACGACGGCGACGGATTCCTCGCGCATCAGCCGCTCCAGGTGGAGCGGGTCGCGGTGGCCGTCGGGCCGGGCCACGACGAGGGTGCCGCCGTACATGAGGGTCCAGAAGACCTCCCACACCGACACGTCGAAGCTGACCGGGGTGGACTGCAGCACCCGCTCGCCCTCGGTGAGCCGGTGGTCGCGCTGCATCCACCACAGGCGGTTCGCCATGCCCGCGTAGGTGTTGACCGTGCCCTTGGGGCGGCCGGTGGAGCCGGAGGTGTAGATGACGTACGCGGCGTTGTCGCCGTGGGCCGTCACCTCCGGGTTCTCCACGGGCCCCTCGGCGTCGGGTGCGATCCGCTCGAAGCCGTCCGCGTCCCGGTCGGAGATCAGCAGCCGGGCGCCGGAGTCGGCGAGGATGTACGCGATCCGGTCGGCCGGGTAGCCGGTGTCGATCGGCACGTACGCGGCGCCCGCCTTCAGTACCGCCCACAGGGCCACCATCAGCTCCACCGAGCGCGGCAGCATCACGGCGACCCGTGACTCCGGTCCGACACCCCGCTCGCGCAGGGCGTGCGCGAGCCGGTTCACACGGGCGTTGAACTCGCCGTACGTGACCCCCTCGCCCTCGAAGCGGACCGCCTCGGCGTCCGGGTTGCGGAGCGCGTGCGCCTCGAACAGCTCCACCACCGAGCCCTCGCCGTCGAACGCCACGGCGGTGTCGTTCCAGCCCGTGAGCACCCGGGCGCGTTCGTCCGCACCGAGCACGTCGACCTCGGAGAGGCGCAGCGCCGGGTCGGCGGTGACGGTCTCCAGGACGCGGACGAAGCGGGCCGCGAAGCTCTCGGCCGTGCGCCGGTCGTACAGGTCGGTCGTGTACTCCAGGCGGCACAGCAGCCCGTCGCCCTCGACATGGCAGTCGAAGTGCACGTCGAACTTGGACGTACCGCTGGTCACCGGGCCGGGTTCGGCGGTGACGCCGGGCAGCTCGATGCGGGCCTCGGTGAGGTCCAGCCAGGCCAGCATCACCTGGAAGAAGGCGGCCCGGGACCGGGACCGCTCCGGGTTGAGCTCCTCCACCAGGCGTTCGAACGGCACCCCTTGGTGCGCGTAGGCGGCGAGTCCGGTTTCGCGGACGCGGTCCAGCAGGTCCTCGAAGCGGGGGTCGCCGGAGGTGTCGACGCGGTAGACGAGGGTGTTGATGAACACGCCGACCACGTCGTCGAGCACCGAGTCGGGCCGGTCGGCGATGATGCCGCCGAGCGGGATGTCCTCGCCCGCGCCGAGCCGGGACAGCAGCGTCGACACGGCCGCCTGGAGGATCATGTACGGGGTGGAGCGGGTGCGGCCCGCCAGGTCGAGGACCCGCTGATAGAGCTCCGGCGCGACGGAGAACTCCACGTGGTCGCCACGGTGTGTGGCCACCGCCGGGCGCGGCCGGTCTCCGGGGAAGGTGACCTCGGGCGGCAGTCCGGCCAGGTTCTGCTTCCAGTAGTCGATCTGCCGGGGCAGGTCCCCGGCCAGGGTGTCGCGCTGCCACACCGCGAAGTCCGCGTACTGGACGGACAGTTCGGAGAAGTCGGGCGCGCTGCCGCCGAGCCGGGCGCGGTAGGCGGCGGACAGGTCCTCGGTCAACGGGCGCAGCGAGGCGCCGTCGGTGGCGATGTGGTGCACCACGAAGAGCAGTACGTGGGTGTCCGGGCCGGTCGGGTAGAGCGTCGCCCGCATCGGCAGGTCACGGGCCAGGTCGAAGGGCCGGCCGGCGGAGACGGCCAGGTCGGGGGTGGGGCCGGCGTCCCGTACGACCTCCATGGCGAAGGGCGTGTCCGGGGGCAGCACGACCTGGTGCGGGCCCTCGTCGTCCTCCCGGTAGAGCGTGCGCAGCGCCTCGTGACGGGCGACGAGGTCGGCGAGCGCGGCGCCGAGCGCGTCCGCGTCCAGGGGGCCGGTCAGCCGGATCTGGATGGGTACGTTGTAGGAGCCGGAGCCGCTCTGGAGCCGCTGCAGGAACCACATGCGCTCCTGCGCGAACGACAGCGGGACGCGGGCCGGCCGCTCGTCCGCCGTGATGCGCTTGGCCTGCGGACCGATGTCCGAGAGCCGCTCGGCGACCCCGGCGACGGTCGGGGCGGCGAACACATCCCGCAGGGACAGGTCGACGCCGAACTCGTCGCGCACGCGGTGGACCAGTCGGATCATCAGGATCGACGTGCCGCCGAGCGCGAAGAACTCGTCTTCGACACCCACCTCCTCGACGCCGAGGACCTCGGCGACGATGCCGCACAGGATCTCCTCCTGCGGCGTGCGGGGAACCCCGGCCCGGCCCGGCCCGGTGGTCTCCCGCCCGTCGGGCAGATCGGTGGCGCGGTCGCCCATGATCAGCAGCCGGTCCTCCTCGGACACGGCGGTCAACTCCCCCACCGGTACGTCGAGTCCGGCCACCGCCTCGCCGAGCAGCTCGGTCAGGCGGTCCGCGAGCCGTGTCACGGCCTCAAGGCCGAGGACGCTGCTGCGGTAGCCCCACAGCAGCCGCAGCCGCTCGCCGGGGAAGACGTACAGGCTGACGGTGTAGTGGGTGCGCTCGTGGAGGTCGGCGTGGGCCAGGCGCAGTCCGCCGGCCTCGATGCCGTCGGTCGTCGGGTAGTTCTCGAAGAAGATGATGGTGTCGAACAGCGACTCGAAGCCGGACGAGCGGGTGACCTTCGCCAGGGAGGCGTGCTGGTGCGGCCGCAGCGCCTGCTGCTCCCGCTGCAACCGGGCCAGCAGCGCCGCCAGCGGCTCCTCCCGCTCGATCCGGACCCGGGCCGGGAGGGTGTTGATGAACGGCCCGATCGTCGACTCCACGCCGGGCAGCTCGGGCGGGCGGCCGGAGAGGGTCGCGCCGAACACGACGTCGTCCCGTCCGGTCAGCCCGCCCAGCAGCAGCGCCCACAGGCCCTGGAAGACGGTGTTGAGGGTGAGCCCGTGCGCGCGGGCCACGGAGGTCAGCGCGTCGGTCAGCGCGTCGGGCAGGACGACCTCGTGGGAGCCGTATCCCTCGGGGGCGTGCCCGGCGGGGGCGATCAGGGTGGGTGCGGCCAGGCCGGTGAGCCGCTCCCGCACGGCCTCGGCCGAGGCGTCCAGGTCCTGCTCGGCGAGCCAGGCCAGGTAGTCGCGGTAGACGGGGGCCGGGGGCAGCTCGCCGCCGCCGTACAGGGTGAACAGCTCGCGCACCAGCAGCGGCAGCGACCAGCCGTCCACCAGCAGGTGGTGGTGGGTGACGACAAGACGGTCGCCGAGCGCGGTGAACCGGATCAGCGGCGGCCTCACGACGCTGAAGCCGCGCGCCCGGTCCCGGGCGAGGAACTCCTCCAGGCCGGTCCCCTCCCGCTCCTCCTTCCACGCCACCTTCACGTCGGCGGGAACGACCTGGACGGGGGCGCCCGTCGGGCGGGTGCGGAAGCCGGCGCGCAGGTTCGGGTGCCGGTGCAGCAGCGCCGCCGCGGCGGCCTTCATCCGGTCGCGGTCGAAGCCGCCGTCGATGTCGAGGACGAGTTGGCCGACATAGGGGTCGTCGGGCTCGTACAGCGCGAGGAAGAGCAGGCCCTCCTGGAGCGGGGAGAGCGGCAGGACGTCCGTGGCGCCGCGGAACCTGTCCAGTTCCTCCTGGGTGATCCGGACGAGGGGCACGTCGGAGGCGGTGAGCCCGCCTCGCGTGTGCGCGGCCAGTTCGGCCAGGGCTCCCGTCCACGCCTCGGCGAGGGCGCGTACGTCGGTCTCCGTGAGGACACCGGCGGGGTAGGTCCACTCGGCGGTCAGCTCACCGTCCCGGACGTGGGCGTCTATCTGGAGGGTGTGGGTGAGCGCGAGGCCGTCGTCGGCGAGGAGTTCCACGGCAGCCTCGCCGTCGGCGAGGTGCCAGCCGCCGAGGTCGGTCGCGTCCAGGCGGCCCAGGTAGTTGAAGGCGATCTGAGGCGTGGACAGCCCCGTGAGCCGGTCGCGCAGCAGGTCGTGGCCGCGACCGCCGTGCGGGATCGCGCGCAGCTCCTCCTTGGTGCGCTTGATCAGGTGGGCGCCGGTCTCGGTGCCGGGGCCCAGCCGCACCGGGTGGATGCGGGTGAACCAGCCGACGGTGGTGGACAGGTCCGTGCCGTCGGGCAGGTGGTCGCGGCCATGGCCCTCCAGGTCGACCAGGAGCGGTCCCTCACCCCGGTGGCGCTGTACGGCCGCCGAGAGCGCGGCGAGCAGGATGTCGTCCGGGGTGGCCCGGTAGGCGGCGGGCAGCGTGGCCAGCAGGGTGGCGGTGAGGTCGGCCGGGACGGTGACGGTGACCGAGCGGGCCGTACCGTGGCAGTCCCGGGCCGGGTCGAGGGGCCGGGTGCCGAGGACGGGTTCCGGGGTGGACAACAGGTCGGTCCACAGCGGGAGTTCCTCGTCGGGGGCACTGAGGTGTCCGGCCCAGCGGCGCAGCGAGGTCCCGGGCGGGGACAGCTCGGCGCCCGCGAGCGCCTCGGCGAGGTCGGTCAGCAGGATGCGCCAGGACACACCGTCGACGACCAGGTGATGGAGCACGAGCAGCAGCCGGCCCGACTCGAACCACACCGCCCGCACCATCACACCGTCGTCCGGCGACAGCGCGCGGCGGGCGGCCTCCTTCTGCCCGGCCACGTCCTCGTCCCGGGCGCGGGTCAGGCAGTCCTCGGCCCGTACGGCGCCCACGGGCCGGATGTGCCGGCCGCGCATGCGCAGGGCGTCGTGGCGGTCGAGCACCCGCTGAAGAGCTGCGGACAGCCTGTCGTACGACAGTCCGGGCCGGGCGGCGAGGAGGAGGGACTGGGCGTAGCCGGCGGTGGGTCCGCCGCGTTCGGCGAGGCGTCGGGACATGGGTGTCCCTGGGAGTTCGCCGACCGGGTCGTCCTCGACGGGCGGGGCCGCCGGGGCCGCCGTGGCCACGACGGCCAGCCGCGCGACCGTCGGGTGGTCGAAGACGTCCTGGGGAGTGAGAAGCAGGTCCTGGCGGCGGGCGCGGCTGACGAGCTGGATGGCGTGGATACTGTCCGCGCCGAGGGCGAACAGGTTGTCGTCCACGCCCAGTTCGGAGCGGCCGAGGAGTTCGGCGGCGATGGTGTGCAGGATGTGCTCGGTGGCGGTCGCGGGGGCACGTCCGCTCACCGGCCGGGTAGGAACGGGCAGGGCGCCGCGGTCGGTCTTGCCGTTCGGGGTCACCGGGATCGACGGCAGGACGAACACGGTCACCGGCACCATGTGGGTGGGCAGCAGGGCCGCGAGGTGGGCCCGGGGGTCGGTCTCCGGGGTGCCGGTGACGTAGCCGACGAGTTGCCGGGCGCCCGCTTCGGAGTCGTGGACGAGGACCACGGCCTGTTCGACGCCGGGCACCGACGCCAGGACGGCCTCGACCTCGGCGGGTTCGACCCGCTGTCCGTTGATCTTGATCTGGTCGTCGGCGCGTCCGACGAACTCCAGGGCGCCGTCGGCCCGTCGGCGCACGAGGTCGCCGGTGCGGTACATACGGGTGCCGGTGTCCGGGCCGTAGGGGTCGGCGACGAATCGCGCGGCGGTCTGCGCGGGCCGGTCCAGATAGCCGCGCGCGAGCTGGACGCCCGCCAGGTACAGCTCGCCGGTGACACCGTCCGGCACCGGTCGCAGGGCCGGATCGAGCACGTAGGCACGTGAGTTGTGGGTGGGCGTGCCGATGGTGACGGGTTCGCCGGGCGCGCAGGCGTGGGAGGTGGCGGTCACCGAGAACTCGGTGGGGCCGTAGGAGTTGTGCAGCCGGGCGCCGCATTCGCGGTGGAAGCGGTCGGCGAGCCCGGCGGGCAGGGCCTCGCCGCCGCAGCTGACCATGCGCAGGGATGCGGTCGGCAACTCCTCGTACTCGTCGAGGAACGGGCCGAGCATGGCCGGGACGAAGTGGATGACGGTGACCCCCTCGTCCCGGACCAGCCGGGCCAGGTAGGCCGGGTCGCGGTGACCGTCGGGGCGGGCGACGACGAGGGTCGCGCCCCGGGTGAGGGTCCAGAACACCTCCCACACCGACACGTCGAACCCGACCGGCGTCTTGTGCACGACCCGGTCCGCCGGGGTGAGCCGGTACTCGTCCTGCATCCAGGCGAGCATGTTGGCGATGCCGGCGTGGGTGACGACGGTGCCCTTGGGGCGACCGGTGGTGCCCGAGGTGTGGATGACGTACGCGGCGTTGTCGCCCCGCACGGCGACGCCGGGATTCGTGTCGGGCTCGCCCTCGCCGAGGGAGCGCACGCTGTCCTCGTCGAGCACGAAGGCCACGCGCGAGTCGGCGAGGACGTACGCGATCCGGTCGGCCGGGTAGCCGGTCTCGACGGGCACGTACGCCGCACCGGTCTTCAGCACCGCCCACAGCGCGACGATCAGGTCGAGCGAGCGGGGCAGCACCACCGCCACCCGCGACTCCGGTCCCACGCCCCGCCCGCGCAGGGCGTGCGCGAGACGGTTGACGCGGGCGCCCAGTTCGCCGTACGTCAGCCGCTCACCCTCGAAGGCGACGGCTTCGGCAGCCGGGTCCTGGGCCTCGAAGAGTTCCACCAGGGAGCGCGGGTCCGTCGGGTGGCTCGTGTCATTGCGGGCGTGGAAGCGCTCCCGCTCCGCGTCGTCGAGCAGGTCGAGGGCGCCGATGGGCAGGTCGGGCCGCTCGGTGGCGGCGGTGAGGAGGCGGGTGTAGCGGTCGCGGTGGGCGGCGGCCGTCTCGGGGGTGAAGCGACCGGGATGGGCGTTGACGGTCAGCTCGATGCCGTCGCCCGCCTCGAAGTCGCCGTACGCGTGCAGGGCGAGGTCGCGGACCGGGCCGGAGGCGAGCTGGTGCGCCTCGGCCTCGGTGGGGCCGAACGGCAGACGGGCGGCGGCGAAGGAGAGGACGTTCACGGACGGGCCGCTCAGGGTGCCCGGGTGGGCCGAGGCCGATAGATCGCGGCGCAACTCGTCGTGCGGGTAGCGCTGGTGGCGGCTCGCCTCGGCCAGGCGGGCGGCGACGCGGTCCAGCAGTTCGGCGAAGGTGGTGGAGCCGTCGACGGGTATCCGCAGCGGGACGTCGTTGACGAGCATGGCGGGCGTCGCCAGGGCGTGCGGACTGAGCCGGGCGGCCATGAAGACGCGGACGAGGACGTCGTGGGCGCCGGTGACACGGTGGGTGTGGGCCGCCATGGCGGCGATCACCGGCAGGGACCAGCGGGACCCGGCGAGCCCGCGCACCCGCGCGGCAGCGGCCTCGGGCAGTCGGCCGGTCGCACTGGGGAGGCTGGGCGCGAGTCCGGTGGCGCCGGAGCCGAGTTCGGTGGACTCCGGCAGATCGGCGAACTCCCGCTGCCAGTGGGCGAGGTCACGCTCCCGGCGGGCGGAACCGAGGTAGGCGTTCTCCTCGGCCAAGGCCTCGCGCAGGGTGCCGAAGCCGCTCGCGGACGGCTCCTCGCCCGCGGCGAAGGCCGTGTAGACCTCCAGCAGGCGGCGGCAGTGCAGGACCTGGCCGTAGCCGTCGAGGAGGATGTGGTGGTAGCGGAAGTGGAACCAGTGCCGGTCGGGGCCGAGTCGCAGCAGGGTGTGCCGGAACAACCGGTCGCCCATGACCGGGACGGGCCTGGCCTGGTCGGCGTCGATCCAGGCCCGGGCGGCCCCGGCCGGATCGGCCTCGCCGCTCAGGTCGACGTACTCCAACTCCCCGGTGACGGACGGGTCGACCGTCTGCCGGACCGTCACCCCGTCGTCGTGGAAGCGGACCCGCAGCGCCTCGGTCTCGGCCACGGCCCGCTCCACGGCATGGGCGAGCAGGGCGCGGTCCACCTGTGCGGGGACGTCGTAGTAGATGCCGCAGGTGTACATGGGGCTGTCGGGGGCGAGGCGCTGGGCGACCCACACGCCGTGCTGGGCCGACGTGAGCGGCAGGCCCGGGTTCGTCGAAGCGGCGTCGTTCATGGTCAGACCTGCTTCTCGCTCGCCGGTGCCGCTGCCGGCTGCCCGCCGACCAGCTCGGACAGGACCGCGCTCAACGCGTCGACCGTCGGGTGGTCCCAGGTCAGCGCGTCGTCGACGGTCACCTCGAACTCGTCCTCGATGTCGGCGGTGATGGCCAGCGCCGTCAGCGAGTCCAGACCGTAGTCGGCCAGCGGGACGGACGTGTCGATGTCTTCCGGCGAACGGCGCAGGTAGGTCGCCACGCGCTCCGTCAACCAGGTGTGCACGTCTCGGTTGCCAGCGGTCATGGGGGGTTCTCTTTCTTGAGCGGAGGGAGAGACAGGAGGCCGGAGCGCGGAGCAGCGGCGGGGTCGGGTACTCGGCGGCCGTACGTCGGACGGGCGCCGCCCGTCACGAGTGAGGGTTGTCCGACGCCTACGGCATACGGCGTTCGGATGGTGGGCGAACCTCGGGCGGTGTCGCCGGCCGTTCTCACACGGCGAGCGGCCTCCCGGTCAGGCCGAGGGAGCGACCGGTGTCCCGGCGGTCCAGGAGTTCGGCGAAGAGCGTGTCCTCGACCTGGGCGGGCAGTGGACCCGGCCGGTGCGGGCCCGGCGCCGAGCGGCACAGGGCCGCGCGCAGCCAGGCGGGGTCGGCCAGGAAACTCTCCGGCCGGGCGTGCCGCCACACCTGCGCGCAGGCGGTGCGGGACAGGACGCGCACATACCGGGTGACCAGGTCGTAGTGCTCGGGGCGGGCGTCGACACCGAGTTCCACCGGCGACAACTGCCCGCATACGGCGGCCAGTTCCGCCAGTTCGGCGTGGTCGCCCCGGAGCATCGCGCGTAGGTCGTCGTGCTCGGGCGCCCAGGGCGCGTCGGCCAGGGCGTGGAGGGAGCCCATGACCGGGTCGCGGCCCGCGGCGTGCAGGGCCAGCCGGTCGTACCGCAGGGGCGACAGCGGCTCGGCGAGCGCGAACAGGTCGTCCGGCGCCTCGGTGCCGGGGCGGGCCCAGGTGCGGCGGGCCAGCAGCGGCAGCTGGGGCAACAGGCTCATCTGGCAGGCGGCCCGCGCGATGTGCCCGAACCCGACGGGGGCGAGGTCGCGCAGCAGCTTCTGGAACAGCGCGGTCGGGCCCTCGCGCAGATAGAAGTGGGCGCCGAGGAGTTCCGCGAGCCGGTCCATGGCCTCCAGCAGCAGCCGGGACACCTCGAACTTGACCGCGGAGGCGTACACGCTCGACGAGCCGGGCACCACGTGCAGCGCGCGGGCGCCGACCGCGCCGAGCGCCTCGGCACGCAGCAGGTCGGCGAAGACACCGGCCAGCACCGAACGGACGTGCGGGAGGGCGGTCGCCGGGCCGCCGTAGAGCCGACGCCGTGTCAGGTGGTCCACGCTGATGCGCAGTCCGGTGTCGAGGATGCCGCTGGCCATCGCGGGCAGGACAGTGCGGGTGATCTGGAGCGCCTTCAGCGCGGTCTCCAGGCCGGAGCCCCGCGGGCCGAGGACCGCGGAGGCGGGCACGGACAGTTCGTCGAAGCGCAGGCCGCCGAGCTGGACTCCCCGCATCCCGACGGTACCGAAGCGCGGCAGGTCGGTCAGGCGCGCGGGGTCGGCATTCGCCCGGTCGACGAGGACCAGGGAGTGGCTGCGCGGACCGGACCGGGGATCGGTACGCGCGAGGACCACCATGGCGTCGGCGCGCGCGATGTTGGTGACGACCTCCTTGCGGCCGCTCAGCCGCAGCGGGCCGTCGGCCTCGGCAGTCGCGGCGGCGGTGAACTCCGTGCCCGCCATGTCGTTGCCGTGGGCCAGTTCGTGGAATGCGATGGCGATACGCCGGCCGTCCAGGAGCAGACGGGCGGCATGCCCGGTCTGCTGTTCGTCGCCCGCGGTCCACAGGGTGACTCCCGCGATGAGAGAGCTGGCCCCGTAGCCGAGGCCGAGCGCGGGGTCGCGTCGGTAGAGCGCACGCATGACCTCGGCGAGGTGGTCGGCCCGCTCCAGCCGGCCGCCCAGCCAGGGGGGTACGAACTCGGCGTTCAGCCCGTAGGAGTCCAGCAGTGACTCTCCGGCGGAGAGCATCTCCGCACGCTCGTCGGCGGCGAGGATCGCGGTCGCACCGGTGGGATTGGCCGGATCGGAGAGGCTGCCGAGCAAGCGCTCCAGTTCGTCGGCGCGCTTGGGTGCGAGGCCGGTCGTGTCGGTCATACGACACCTCTCCACAGAGTGAACTCCCCTGCGGACGTGCCGAGTACGACGTCGGCCAGGGCGCCGAACACGTCGCTGTCGTCCTCGCCGAGCAGGGAGGTCAGGCAGGCCCGCACCCACAGACCGTCGGCACCGAGCCGTCCCGTGCGCAGCGGCGGGTTCTCCAGCCACAGCAGCAGGCAGGCGGCAGCGGCGTAGGCACGCTCGTAGCGCTCGGCAAGGCCGAAGGCCGTGCTGGGCAGTCCGCCCGTCATCGGCACGAAGTCCACCGAATCCCTCTCCAGCAGGGCGAGTTCGGCGAGCATCCGGGCCATGAGCGGGCCCGTCTCCGGCGGCCCTTCCTCCTCCATGCGTGCCGCCGTGTCCGGCAGCATCTGTACGGCACTGCATCCCGTGACGGAGAGCAGCGTCAGACGGTCCGGTGCGAACGGGGGCAGGGGGGCGGTGAGGTCGGCGGCGGCCCGCAGGCCTTCGCTGTCGGCCCGGCGGCGTTTCAACTGGCGGACCAGGCGCGGCATCTGGTTGAGGAGGGCCGCGCGGTTGACGACCGTGCTGCCGTCGAAGATCGCGCAGATGCGGTGGTCGCGCTCCAGCTTGGCGAAGCCGCGACCGGGCGGTGAGGTGAGAAAGCCGCGTACGCCCAGTAGTTCGCCGAGCGAGCCGAGCGTCTCCTGGGTGAGTGTGGGGACGTACGCCTTGGTGAGCGCCGAGATCGCGCTCAGTTCCCCGGGGAGGGTGTGCACCGAGCGGGCGGAGAGCACGCTCACCGCCTCGGCGGTCAGCGCGGCCGCGGCCGCCCGGCCGAGGATGCGGCGCACGTGCGGGACGTCGGCGAGGCGGCGGCCGTACAGTTCGCGTTCGGTGACGAAGTCGCGGGCCAGCCGCAGGGCGTGGTCGGCGGCGCCGAGGGAGAGCGCCGTGCACGCGACGCGGGTGAGCTGGAGCGTCTTGAGGACCACCGGGATCCCCTCGCCCTCCTCGCCGACGAGGGCGTCGGCGGGCACCGGGGCTCCGTCGAGGGCGAAGCCGCTGATGTCGGCACCACGGATGCCGTGCGTACGGACCTTCGGCAGGTTCCGCCAGGCGCCCTCGGGCAGCCGGCGCTTGTCCACGAGGAAGAGGCTGAAGCCGCGTCCGCCGCCCGCCGGGTCGGTGCGGGCCAGAACGCAGGCGAGGGTGGAGCGGGTGGCGTTGTTGATGAGCCACTTCTCGCCGGTGAGCCGCCAGCCTCCGCCATGGACGCCGCTCTCGGCATCGGCAACCGCCGCGAACTCCCCCGCGAGCAGATCGGCTCCGTGGTCGCGCTCGGTGAGTCCCCAGCAGACCGGTTCGCCGGCGCGTACGCGTGCGGCGAGCCGCGCGGCCTGCTCCGGGGTGCCGGCCACCCACACCGGTGCCGCCCCGAGGAACGTCTTGCCGTGGGCGATGGCCACGGTCAGATCGCGGCGGGCGACCGATCGCAGCAGCCGTACCGTCTCGCTGAAGTCGCCGACCGGGGTCAGCACATAGTGGGCGGGCAGCCCGGCGTCGTCGAGGACGCGGACGGCACCGTCGGGGAACTCCTCCCCGTCGTCGAGCCCGGCGAGCGCGGCGGGCGAGAAGGCGGCGCTCTCGTGGGCGGTGAGGAGGGTCTCCAGGTCGGCCGTGGTGGTCATCGCGCGGTCACCCGCCGGTGTTCGGCCAGGGCGGCGGTGAGCAGCTGGTCCTCGCCGAGGTGGAGGGTGTCCAGTTCCCCGGCGAGGTAGAGGGCGCGCATCGCCGCGCGCTGCACCTTGCCGCTCGTGGTGCGCCGGACGCCGCCGGGCCGGACCAGGGCGACCGCCGCGACGGGGACGCCGAACTCCCGGGCCACGGTCTGCTTCATGTCGACGGCGATCTGGCCCAGCCGCTCCGCACCCCAGTGGGCGCGGATCTCGTGGACGGCTACCACCGAGGGGGCGATGTCCGCTCCGTCGTCGTCACCGACCATGAAGACGGCACCGTGCAGGCCTTCCAACTCCTCGTACTGGGAGCGCAGTTCGTACTCGATGTCCGAGGGGTGCAGATTGCGCCCGTGCAGGACCAGGACGTCCTTGCTGCGGCCGGTGATGTACAGGTCACCGTCGAACAGGGTTCCGAGGTCGCCGGTGCGCAGGAACGGTCCGCGTCCGTCGTCGGTGTGTGCCCGGAACGTGGCGTCGGTGGCACGCCCGTTCTCCCAGTAGCCCGCGGTGACGCACGGGCCGCTGAGCCATATCTCGCCGATCCGGCCGTCGGGCTGGGCCTCCCCGGTGTCGGGGTCGACGATCAGCACGTCGGACCCCGACGGCGCCCCGCATCCGACGAGCACACGGGACGGTTCCGTGCCGGTGGCCGGCCTGAGCACCCGGTTCTCCAGTGCCGTGGCGTCGACCGTGGTCCGCAGCGGTGGCCGCCCAGAGGTGCCCGACGCCAGCAGGGTCGCCTCGGCCAGGCCGTACACCGGGATGAGCGCGTCGGGCCGCAGTCCGGCCGCGGCGAACCGCTCGGTGAAGGCGGTGACCACGTCGGCGCGGACCGGTTCGGAGCCGTCGGCGAACTTGACCCGGGACAGGTCGAGCGCGGCGAGCTGCTCGTCGGTGACGCGGCGGACGCACATCTCGTAGCCGAAGTCGGGCGCGGCGGTGAATCCGACACCGCAGGCGTCCAGCATCCGCAGCCAGTGGTACGGGCGGCGCAGGAAGGACATGGGGTCCATCTGCACATAGCCGTTCCCGCACAGGATGCCGGGCAGCATCAGACCGATCAGGCCCATGTCGTGGTAGAGGGGGATCCAGCCGCCGTACCTCGTGCCGCTGTCGTTGCCGAAGGCGTCCACCATCCGCTCGACATTGGCGACCAGATTGCCGTGGGTGACCATGACGCCCTTGGGGTCGCCGGTCGATCCGGAGGTGTACTGGAGCAGTGCCAGGGTGTCGGGTGAGACCTCGGGAGCGGTCCAGGCGTCCGGGTCTCCTTCGCCGGTGTCGGTGGTGTGGCAGACCGCGCCGAGGATGCCCTCCTCGGCCACCCACTTCTCGACGTCCGGCAGATCGCCGCGCTGCGTCAGGATGACGCGCACCCCCGCGTCCCGGGCGATGGCGGCGAGGCGACGGCGCTCGTGCCGGTAGCGGCCCGGCAGCGGGGCCGGCACGGCGATGACTCCGGCGTACACACAGGCGGAGAAGGCGGTGGTGAATTCGATCCCCGGGGAATAGAGGAGAAGTGCCCGACCCCCCGGAGAGAATCGCTCCTGGAGCCAAGAGGCGATACGCCGGGAATGCAGATCGAGTTCCGCGCGACTGCGCACTGTGCCGCTGGTTTCGCTGAACCCACTGAAGTCGGAAACTAATGTCACTGCAGGCTGCTGCGGATTACGCGCTGCCTGCCCCCTCAACATCGTGAGTAATTCTCGCACGACAGGAACAGTACGTGGTCTCGGTTCTCGAACCAGCAGTGAAAGATTCAAGCAAACCTAAAGCAAGACCATCGAAGGGGCAAGAAACCTTGACACTCTCATGATCGACTCCGCTCTGGAGTAGGCGTAGAAACGGTTCCGTGCATACGTCAACCGCGTCGGCCATCATCATCGATGACCTCCACAAGAAATACCGGACAAACCATGCGTTACGAGGGGTCGAGCTGGAGGTGACAGCTGGCGAGGTCATGGCTCTGCTGGGGCCGAACGGAGCTGGCAAAACCACTCTGGTAAAGATTCTGACGACACTCCTTGAGCCGGACTCCGGGCGCGCTTTCGTGAATGGCTGGAATGTTTCCACCGAACCTGAGAAGGTACGCTCGACCATCGGAATGGCCGGCCAGTATTCGACGGTCGACGGATTGTTGACCGGATTCGAGAATCTGTATCTCCTCGCGAAACTGCGCGGTGTGGGCCGCCGTACGGCCCGACGTGTCGCCGACGATCTGCTGTCCCGGTTCCGGCTCACCGACGTGGCGGGGCGCCCGGCCGGCGCCTACTCCGGCGGGATGCGCCGACGGCTCGACCTGGCCGCCGCCCTGGTCGGCTCCCCACCCCTGGTCGTCCTGGACGAGCCCACCACCGGACTCGACCCCGAGAGCAGGCTGGACACCTGGGAGGCGGTCGGAGAACTCGTCGCCGACGGCACCACGATCCTGCTGACGACCCAGTATCTGGAGGAGGCGGACCGCCTCGCCGACCGGATCACCGTCATCGACCGGGGCCGGGTGGTGGCCGAGGGCACCAGCGACGAGCTGAAGGCCACCGCCGGGAACCGGCTCGTCGTGTACGTCGCCGGGGACCACCAGCTCGACGCCGCCGCCCGTGCCGCCGCCCAGGCGACCGGCGCGATCCCGACGGTGGACCGCCGCGCCCGGCGCGTGGAAGCCGCGGCCACCGACGGCCGGGCCGCACTCGGCCGCGCCCTCGCCGCGCTGGAGAGGGAGGACGTCGAGGTACTGGAGATCGGCCTCAGCCGGTGCACCCTCGACGACGTGTTCCTCGGCCTGACCAGCCACGCCCGGCGGGAGGCCGCGTGATGGCCGCCGCCCCCGTACGGACCCCGGACACCACCACGCCTCCGCACCGGGCCGACCGCGCCCCGGGCCCGGCCGCCGGCGACACCGAAGCCGGCATCGACACCGGCACCGGCACCGGCACGCTCCGCCCGACCCGCGCCCGCCGGAACCCCGTGATCCGGGTCGTCGCCGAGAGCGCCGACCTCGCCCTGCGCAATCTGCTGCACCTGCGGCGCACCCCGGGCCTGCTCATCTCCTGCCTCGTCGAGCCGGTCGTCTATGCCCTGCTCATCGGGTACGTCTTCGGCAACAGCCTGGGCGGCCCGGCCTACCGCTCGTACATGATGGGCGGCCTGATCGCCCAGACGGTCGCCTTCACCACCACCTTCACCACGGTCGGGCTCTCCAGGGACCTGGAGCAGGGCATGGTCGACCGCTTCCGCGCCCTGCCGGTCTCCCGCGTGGCCCTGCTGCTGGGCCGGACCACCTCCGACCTCATCACCTGTCTGGCGAGCGTCGCCGTCACCACCACCTGCGGCCTGCTGATGGGCTGGCGGGCACACACCGGGCCCGTCGAGATCGCCGCCGGGGTCCTGCTGGTGCTGCTGTTCTCCTTCGCGATGTCGTGGATCGGCGTCTTCGTCGCCCTCATCGCGCCGAACGCCCAGGTGGCCGGCAGTCTCGGGCTGATCTGGCTGTTCCCGGCGACGTTCATCTCCTCCGGGTTCGTCTCCGGCTCGACCCTCCCGGGCCCGCTGCCCACCGTGGCCGCCTGGAACCCGATCACCTCGCTCGCGAACGCCCTGCGCCGGCTGTTCGGCAACACGCCCCCGCCGGGCTTTCGCGTACAGCACGACTGGCCCGCCCAGCACCCCACGCTGTACACCGCGGGCTGCTCGGTGCTGCTCATCGCCGTCTTCATCACCCTGTCGACATGGCGTTACCGTACGCGCACCAGCCGCTGAGGCGGTCGCGGCGAGGGCTGGTGCGGCACCGGCTCGTACGGATGCGCGGATGCGGACGCGGCCACGACCGAGCCGAAAACAGCGGCCGTCACGGCGACCCCGGCCCCGGGGCATCAGCAGCCCCACGCCCAGCTCTGACACCGATCCGCGCGCGCCCGCCCGCCCGCCTCGGAATCCTCATGCCCGGACAGGAGTTCCCATGACCGTTCCCACCCTGCGTCTCGGTCTCAACCTCGGCTACTGGGTCGGAGGCAATGACGCGTCCAACATCTCGCTCGCCTCCCTGGCCGAGGAGCTCGGCTACTCGTCGGTGTGGGTATCGGAGGCCTACGGATCCGACGCCGTCACCGTGCTGTCCTGGATCGCCGCCCGCACCTCCCGCATCGATGTCGGCAGTGCGGTCCTGCAGATCCCGGCCCGCTCGCCCGCGATGACGGCGATGACCGCCGCCACCCTCGACACCCTGTCCGGTGGACGGTTCAGGCTCGGCCTCGGCGTGTCCGGTCCCCAGGTCTCGGAGGGCTGGCACGGCGTCAGATTCGGTTCGCCGCTGGGCCGTACCCGCGAATACGTCGACCTGGTGCGGCGCGCCCTGCGCCGGGAACCGCTGGAGTACGAGGGCAGGCACTTCACGCTTCCGCTGCCGGACGGCCCCGGCAAGGCGCTCACCCTGACCATCCGTCCGCCGCGCGAGCGGATCCCGGTCTACCTCGCCGCCCTCGGCCCGAAGAACCTGGAACTGGCAGGGGAGATCGCCGACGGCTGGCTCCCGGTGTTCTTCTCCCCCGCCCACGCCGTCAAGCAGCTCGAACCCCTCCGGGCCGGCCTCACCACGTCCGGGCGCACCCTCGACGGGTTCGACATCGCCCCCTGCGTACCCCTGGTGACCGGCGCCGACTGGCAGGCCTGTGCCCGGCGGGTACGGGGGTACGCCGCGCTGTACCTCGGTGGCATGGGCGGCCGGGAGGACAACCACTACACCCAGCTGGCCGAGCGCATGGGCTTCGGCCCTCAGGCCCGTACCGTCCAGGACAGGTTCCTGGCCGGTGACTACCCGGGCGCCATGGCCGCCGTACCGCTCGAATTCCTCGACGCCACCTCGCTGCTCGGGCCGCGGGAGCGGATCGCCGAGCGGATGACGGCGTTCGCCGAGGCCGGCGCCACCACGCTCAACCTCATGCCGGTCGGCCCCGGGCTGCCCGGCCCGGACCGCGCCGCCGCCGCGATGCGCGTGGCCGCGGAGGCCGCGGAACTCTCGGGCGTGCTCGCCTCCGGTCCCACCCCGCCGAACCCCCGCCCCCAAGGCACACACGACGCATAAGGCGTGCCCGCCTCCGACCTCGCCCCGCAAAACCCCCGCCCCCCAAGGCACACACGACTCGCAAGGAGACACCCGCACCCATGACCACCCCTGACACGACCAAGCTGATCTGCCTCCCGTACGCCGGAGCGGGCGCCTCGTTCTACCGCCCCTGGACGGCCCTCGCCGGGGACGCGCTGGAGGTCGTGGCTCTGCAACTGCCCGGCCGGGAACGGCTGATCGACGAGGAGCCGTACCGTGACGTGCACACGGCCGCGGACGGACTCCTGACCCAGCTGCGGGAACGGCTCGGCGACGGCGACGACCACCGAGTCGTCCTGTTCGGGCACAGTCTCGGCGCCGTGCTCGCCTACGAACTCGCCCACCGGCTGGTCGCCGAAGACGACATCGAGCTCGTCCACCTGTTCGTCAGCGGATCCCCGGAACCCTCCCTCGGGCGCGAACGGCACGCCACCGGCCTCTCCGACGAGGACTTCCTCGCTCGCGTCGGCGAGTTCGCGGGCTATCACCATCCCGCGCTCGACGACCCGGAGATGCGCGCCATGATCCTGCCCACCCTGCGCGCGGACGTCGAGATGCACGAGGCCTACACGCCCAGCACCGACCTGCCGCTCCAGGCGCCGCTCACCGTCATCCGGGGCGAGGACGACGACCTGGTCGACTACGACGACGCCGCGGCCTGGAGCAAGGCGGCCGGCGAGGACTTCGAGCATGTCGAGGTCCCCGGCGGCCACATGTACCTGGCCGACTCCGCCCCCTCGCTGGTCCGCCTGATCGTCTCGACGGTGCTGTAGCCCCGCCTCCCCTCCTCAGCACGACACCCAGACTCTCCCAAGGAGCATCCGATGCGTTTGCACGGCAAGTCGGTCCTCGTCACCGGCGCAGCCCGCGGGCTCGGCCGGGCCACCGCGGTCGCCTGCGCGGCCGAGGGCGCCGACCTCACGCTGCTGGACATCTGCGCCGACCTGCCCGGCGTGCCCTATCCGCTGGGCACCCCGGGCCAGTTGGAGCACACCGCCGCACTGTGCCGGGAGGCGGGCGCCGCCGTCCTCACCGCCGAGACCGACATCCGCGACCTGTTCGCCGTACGGGAAGCGGTGACCCGGGCCGAGGACCGGTTCGGCCGGATCGACGTGGTCGTCAACAGCGCGGGCGTCGCCGCGCCCTCCGGCAAACCGGTGCACGAGATCGACGAGGACGAGTGGTCCCTGATGATCGACGTGGACCTCTCCGGGGCCTGGCGGGTGATCCGCGAGGTCGGCAAGGCGATGAGCGCCCGGCGCGCCGGCAGCATCGTCAACGTCGCCTCCACCGCCGGGCTCGTCGGCTACCGGCACTTCGCCGGCTACGTCGCCGCCAAGCACGCCGTGGTCGGCCTCACCAAGGCCGCCGCGCTCGACTACGCGCCGACGAAGGTACGCGTGAACGCGGTCTGCCCCGGCTCGGTGCGCGACGACGTCCGGGCCGAGGGCCGGATGCTCGCCGAGATCGCCAGGGCACTGGACGTACCGGTGCACGAACACGAGAAGACCTTCGTCGAGGCCCAGCCCATGAACGCCCTGATCGAACCCGAGGACGTCGCCGCCGCGGTCGTCTTCCTGGCCTCCGACGAGTCCCGGCAGATCACCGGGTCGGTCCTGACCGTGGACGGCGGGTTCAGCATCCGCTGACCCCGCCGAGCACGACGAGTCCGCGGGACCACGCGGACGACTCCCCCGAACAACAAGGAGTACGCCTTGTCCGCCTCTCAGCCCGACCCCCTCCCCGACGGGATCCCCCAGGGTTCCGAGCCCGGCGCCCCGCGCGTCCCCGGCGGTTTCGGTGACCCCGGCGCCCGCTGCCATGCGCTGCGCGTCCGCTGGGAGCGCTCCCCCCGCACCGCCGAGCGGTCGGAGCCATGGAGCGAGGACCTCCCCGTACCGGCGGCCGACCCACGCGCCGAACGCCGCCGCGCCACCGAGCTCGCGCGACCGTCCGACGGCGTGCGCCGGGTGCTCCTCCGCTACAGCGACGGCCGGTCCGACCTGATCGTCGTCGCCCCGCGCGAGCGATGGGGCCGCGGGGCCCTCCACCGGCTCGCCGACGGGCGGCCCGTCCCACCGAGCGAGGCCACCCCCGTACCCCGGGCGTCCACCCGCCCGCCCGCCGCGCCCGCCTGGGGGCTGGGCGGCGACGGCCCCACCGCCTCGTCCGTCCTCCTCACCCTGGAGGACGAGGCGGGCGACGAGGCCAGCTGGCTGACGGCGCTCGACGTCACCCTGCGCCGGTACGATCCCGAGACCGAGCCCGTCATCGGCACGGACCACGGCACCTTCACCATCGAACCCGCCCACACGCTCGGCGAGCTGAAGCCCTCCCCCGCCACGGGTGCCGCGCTGGCGGGTCTGCTCTTCGAGGGCACCGGCGGCACGGAGTTTGCCGGCGAGGGCGAGCGCGGAGCCGCGAGGGTGGCCGGAACCGGGGACGAAACCGCCTTCGAGACCGAGTACGTGCCCTGCCTCGCTCCGCCGTTCCCGCTCACCCTCTCGGTCTTCCGGGACTCCAGTGGCCTACTGCTGCGCTGCGACCACCTGGGCAGCCACTTCTCCTCGGAGATCGCCGCGCAGTTCGTACGGCACCTCGCCCACGTACACGGGCAGGTCCTGCGCTCCCCGCAGACCCCGGTCGACGACGTCGAGCTCCTCGACGAGGCCGAACGCGCCCGCACGGCGGCGCTCGGCCGGCCGACCCGCACCCTGGTGACCACTGAGGAGAGCATCCCCGAGGCGGTCGCCCGCGCGGCGGCGACGACACCCGACGCCATCGCCGTGACCGACGGGGCGGCGGGCCTGACCTATCGCCAACTCGAGAAGCAGGCCGACCTGTTGGCCCGCGGCCTGCGGGCCCGTGGAGTCGTCGGCGGCGACCGTGTGGGCGTGTGCCTGGAGCGCTCCGCCGAACTCGTCGTCGCCCTGCTCGCCGTGCTGAAGGCCGGCGCGACCTACGTCCCCGTCGACCCCGCCTACCCGAAGGACCGGATCGCCCACACGGCGCAGGACGCCGAGCTGGGCGTGGTGGTCACCCGGCTGCCGGAGTTTCCGGCGGTGCCGGGCTGTGTCGCGCTGACCCCGGACGAGTTGCTGGACGCCGCGACGTCCGGGACGGACGACACACCGCTCCCGTTCCCCTCCTCCGACACCGCCGCCTACGTCATCTACACCTCCGGCTCCACCGGCCGCCCCAAGGGTGTCGTCGTACCGCACAGCAACGTGATCGCCCTGATCGACGCTACGCGCGACGAGTACGGGTTCTGCACCTCGGACGTGTGGACCTGGTTCCACTCCAGCGCCTTCGACCTGTCGGTGTGGGAGATCTGGGGCTGTCTCGTGACGGGCGGCCGGCTGGTCATGGTGCCGTACTTCGTCTCCCGCGAACCCGACAGCTTCCGTGACCTGCTCGTCGCCGAGAAGGTCACCGTGCTCAGCCAGACCCCGTCGGCCTTCGCCCAACTCCTGCGCGTCGACCACAGCGACGTGTCCGTCCGGCTCGTCGTCTTCGGCGGCGAACCGCTCGACGCGCGCATGCTGCTGCCCTGGTTCGACCGGCACCCCGAGTCGGTCTGCCGGATGGTGAACATGTTCGGCATCACCGAGACGACGGTCCACGTCACCGAGCAGACCCTCACCCGGAAACTGGCCCTGGCCGCCACCCGCTCCGTCGGGCCCGCCCTGCCCGGCTGGCACCTGTACGTGACGGACCCGGCCGGACGACTGCTGCCGCCCGGAGTGGCCGGCGAGATCTGCGTCGGCGGCGTCGGAGTCGCGCTCGGCTATCTGGGCCGGCCGGACCTGACCGCGCAGCGGTTCGTACCGGACCCGTTCACCGGCGGCATCATGTACCGCAGCGGCGATCTGGGACGCCTCCGCCCGGACGGCCGTCTCGAACACCTCGGGCGCATCGACAGCCAGGTGAAGATCCGCGGCTTCCGCATCGAGCTGGACGAGATCCGCTCGGTCCTGCTGGAGGACCCGGACGTGCGGACGGCCGCCGTCGTCGTGCGCCGCGTCGATCCGGCCGATGCCGCCACAGCCAGGATCGACGCGTACGTGGTCCTGTCCGCCGGGGGCGACCCTCGCGCCGTCCGCAAGCGGGCCGCGGGCATCCTGCCCGACCACATGCTCCCCGCCACGGTCACCTCCCTGGACGCGCTCCCGCTGACGGCCAACGGAAAGCTCGACGCGCAGCGGCTCCCCGCACCGGCGGCGCCCCTCTCACCGGCGCGGGACACTGTCCCCGTCACGGGCGACGCCGACCTCACCGAACGGCTGCGGGAGATCTGGAGCGAGGTGCTGGGCGTGCCGGTCGGCCTGGACGACGACTTCTTCGACCTGGGCGGCAACTCCCTGTTCGCCGTCCGCATAGGCGCGGCCCTGCGCGCGCAGGGCCTGCCGTCGCTGCGGCTGAAGGAGCTGTACCGTCATCCGACCATCCGGGAAACCGTCAACAGCCTCGCGACCTCGGACAGCTGACCTTGCGGAGCCCGACGCGGAGGCGGTGGTGCGCTCACCGCCTCCGACCGGGACTGAGCGGGACAACCCCTCACGGTCGATGTCACCGGCCCACCGAGCCGACGTCCGGACGAGCGGGTCCGCACCGGTCGCCTCGGCAACGACTCGCGCATCGAGCACCCGGACGACGCCGTGAACCAACGCCTGGGCATGGGCGACCTACGCGCTGCGGCATGGTTCGAGCCGGCTCGCAGGTCTCCCCGGCGTACTACCCCCTGGCGGCGTTCCTGCTGAGCGTGACGGCGCTGCCGGCGGGGGCATGCTTCCGAGGCATCCGCTGAACGCCCGCACCACCGCACCCACCCGGGTCCCCTCACGCGGGCTGCGGTTCGAAGTCCCAGTACGGGCGTTCCCCATGGCGTATGGCCAGGGCGAGCGGGCTCTCGGTACCGAGCGTTTCGCCCAGTTGCCGAGACGTCTCCTGATCGAGACGGTCGGCCGCGTCCCGCTGCCGCAGCGAGCGCAGGTCCGCGGCGAGAGCCACCTTGCAGGCCAGCGTCAGCGGATGGGTACCGCCGACGGCTCGCGCCGCCCGCTGCAGGGAATCGCGGCTGTACCCCGCGGCGGCCTCGGCGTCCCCGACGAGGCTGAGGGCCCCGGCGACGTTCAGCGCGCAGCCCAGCGTCCAGGGATGGTCGACGCCCATCGCGGCCGTCATACCGCGATGGGCCCGCCGGGCGATGCGCAGCGCCTCGTCGCGCTCGCCCGACTCCCACATGATCAGGCCGACGTTGCCGGCCGTGCCCACGGAGAAGGGATGGGCGTCGCCGAGCAACTCCGTGTAGTCACGGGCCACCGTGTCGGCGAGACTCCAGGCGCGTTCCAGGTCACGCTGCTCGCGCAGCAGGGACGCGTAGTCGGCCACCACGAACAGGGCCTCCGGATGACGGGGGCCGTGCAGTTCCCGGGCCAGCTCGACCATCTCACGCATCAGTGTCCCGGCCCTGGACAGTTGGCCGGTCCGGCGCAGACACAGTGCGAGATCGTGCCCGGCGACCATGGTGTTGGGCGTGTAGCGGCCCATCTCGTCGTGGCAGGCCGCCAGGTTCTCCTCCTGGCGCGCCAACGCCTCGGTGTAGCGGCCGAGCAGGCGCAGCGTCCAGCAGCAGCGCAACTCGGCGTACAGAGTCTGGGGGTCGGTCCGGCCGGAGTGATCCACGCGCCACGACACGAGCGCGGAGTACAGCACGTACGACTCTTCGTATCGGCCGAGCATGGCGAGCACGTTGGCCAGGTTGGACCGGACCTGTACATCCTGGAGAGAGCTCCGCCCATGTGCCACGGAGATGCCCCGGACGGCCTCCGTGTACAGTTCGTGCGCCTCGCGGTAGGACCCCAGCGCCACCAGCGTGCCGCCCAGGCCGTTCTTCGCCCGCAGCAGATCCGGGTCGTCGGCCGACCGTGTCCCGGACAGCCGGTCGACGACCGCCCTGCCCACCGCCTCGGCCTCGCGGTAACGCCCCATCCTGCGCAGCATGTTCGCGTGCTGATGGGTGAGGATGAGCATGTCGCCGCTGTCCGGGGACATACGGCTGTGCCAGCGCGCGATGGTCAGCTCGCACAGCCTGAGCCCGGTTCGGGCCTCGCCCCGGCTTCGCAGATACTCGATGCAGTTCAGGACCAGACGGGAGACCGTGTCGCGTGTGCTGTCCAGAGCGCCCGACACCTTCAGGTGCGGTATCAGTTCGGCGTACCGCCCCCACAGAGCCGTGGCGACCGGCCGCTGCGGGTCCGCCGCGGCCAGCACGTCGCACGCCGCGCGCCGCAACGCGTCCCGCTCGTCCTCGGTCAGCCCGTCCCGCAGCATCGCGTGATGGAGTCGGTGCATCTCCGCCCGTTCCGCCCCCTCGGTCCCGTGGACCAGGCGCACCGCCGAGGTCTCCGCCAGCCGTGTGAGCGCCGCTTCCCACGCCTGCCGGTCCTCGGCCAGGGCCGCGATGCGCGGAGGAAGGCCCGCGGGGTGGTCACGCAGCAGGCGTACGGGCACGGCGTCCGGTGCGAAGCAGGTGAACAGCTTGAGAAGTTCGACGACCTCCGGGTGGCGCTCCTGCAAGGAGGCCAGCGTGATCGACCAACTGCCGCGCAGTGTCTGGGGATACGCGGGCGAGCCACCGGTCGGTGGTGGCTCCGGGTGACCGGGGAGGCCGTCGCCGACGAGTTCCAGGTAGTCGGCGACCGGCATGGGGTTGGCGTCGAGCCAGCCCGCCGTCTGGGACAGCGACAGCGGCAGGTCCTGCACCGCCTCGGCGAGCAGATCCGCCTCGGTGGCGGTCAGCCGAGGAGCCCTGTTCCGGACGTAGGCGACCGACTCGGCGCGGGTGAAGCGTGGGATGTCCACGCGGTGCAGCCGTTCGTTGTCGGCCCAGGCGGGGCTGCTGGAGGTGACGACGACGTGTCCGGCCCCCTCGGGCAGCAGGTCCTCGATCTCCGCCACGTCATCGGCGTGGTCGAGGACCAGCAGCCAGCGGTGGAACGGCTTCCCGGCCCGCAGCGCCGCCTGCACCGCACGGATCCGATTGCCGATGCGCCGCCCCGCCGTGAGCTTCAACGGCACTGTCAGCGCCGCGAGTTGCTCGCGAGCCGTGCCCTGGAATCCCGCGTTGACCCACCAGACCACGTCGTACTCGTTGCCGTACCGGTGGACGTACTCGGCGGCTGTCTGGGTCTTGCCGATGCCCGACGGCCCGAGCAGAACGCAGCGGTGGCGGTCGGCGGCATCGGGTTCCGGGCCGGGCCCGAGCAGTGTCTGCCGGATCCGGGTCAGCACCGCTTCGCGTCCGGTGAAACGGAGATTGCGATGGGGGGCGTTGGAGACGGCGAGTTCGGTGCCGGGGAAGCGTGGGGTCTCGTCGCGGCGGTCATCGTCCGGTGTGTCCGACGACGGCGTGCCGAGGAGGGCGAACAGCCGGCGCCTGGCCTCGTCCTCGTCGACGCCCCGCAGGTCCGCCGTGGCGAGCTGGGCGAAAGGGGAGCCACCCTCGGGCGCGCCGACGAGCACCACCGCGAACCGGCCCGGACGCCGGGCCGAGACCTCGGACAGCTCCGCGTTCCACTGCTCCTCGCTGCGTCCGCCCAGCCGGCGGTCGGCGTCACCCAGCACGAGCAGTACCCTGCCGGCGCGCTGCGCGGGCTCGAGCACCACATCCCTGAGCGGGAGTCCGGGGTCCGGGTACCACACCCGTCGGGTGACACCGTGTCCGGCGCTCTCCGCCCGGTCGGCGATCCAATTGCCCCAGGCCTGGCTGGCGCCGGTGTGGGCGACGACCAGACTCCGGTCGGGGTCGACGGGCCTGCGCGGCCCTGACGCCGAGTCACCGGCGGGGGTCACCCGGACCGGGAGGTCGTACACCGCGCCATCGGCGGCGAGGAGCCGTACCGAGCCCCAGCCGACGTGTTCGGTGAGAGTGCCGCCCCGGCTCACCAGCAGGGTCCGGGGGAGCGGTTCGTCGAGCAGGTCCAGGACGCGGGGGTCGGTGTCCGGGACCTCGATGGTGAATCCGCCCACGCCGTCGGCCCCTTCGCCGAGCCGCAACTCGGGGCCGTCCCGGCGCACGGGCAGGGCGACGCGCGGCAGGCGTGTGGCGATGAGTCCGATGTCGGTGACGGTGAGCCGCTCGGGTGGGTCGGGCCGCAACGCCACTCCGGAGAGCCGGGCGCTGGTGACCGTGGCGAGCTGCCACGCGGTGGTGGTACGGCGGACGGGTTCCGGCAGGCGCTGCCAGGCCCCGGCGACCCAGCGGGCGACGCCGTCCCGCCCCTGCTCGACCAGGGCGCGCAGTGCTGGCTTCAGCTCCCGGTCGATGGCCGCGTCGGCGCCCACGCCGTCCCTGACCGCCAGCCAGGTGACACGTTCCTCGGCGAACAGCGCCGGGGAGGAGCCCTGGTGGACGCGTTCGACGACGGACCACAGCCGGTGCACGGGGGCCGTGGAGGGTGCGTCGGCGAGCCGGGCGGACAGCTCGGCCCGCAGCTGGGGCAGCAGGTCGCCGCGGAGCGTGACGTAGCCGAAGCCACGCCGGTCGACCAGCTCCCCGAACCACAGGGCGGTCTCGGCCGACACGTCCAGCCGGGGTGCCACACCGATCCGTACGGCCCGCATCAGTTCCGGTTCGATGCGGCTGGCGACGCTGAGCAGGACGGCGAGTTCGCGGCCCTGCCAGGCCGGGGGGCTCACCGTCCGCCGCCGACGACGCGGCCCACTGTGGTGCCCCGGTCCCAGGCCACGACCCTCAGCTGGGAGTGCCACCAGGCCGGCCAGAGCCGTTCGCGCAGCGGTACCAGGGCGACCGCGTCGCAGCCGTGCTGACGGATCCTGAACAGGGTCTCCCTCCACTCCTGTTCGGTGCTGCGGTGCGGGTCGAAAGCCGGGCCGATCATGCCGAGGCCGGACAGCAGCAGCACGCGGGTCCCGTAGCGCGGTGGGCGATAGGGCCGCCAGGTGCCGCGTGATCCGGGTCCGGCACCGCGGGAGGGGCAGTCGGCGAAGCGCAGCACCCGGGTTCCGGCGACCCCGACCAGGCTGCGGACCTGTTCGATGACGTCCTCGACGTCTCGCGCGAAGGGCTCCATGGACGCCGAGATGTCGGCGAGTATCTGCACGCCGTAGCGCAGCGTGGGCAGCGGACGGCGCGGAATCCACTCCAGCGGCAGCCCCCGGGCCAGATGGTCGGTGGCCCGCTCGACGTCCAGGTCGCCCTCGGCGGTGACGCGTGCGAGCGCCGCGTGCAGCACGGCCGCGGTGGTCCGGGGGGCGAGCAGTGGCAGGTGCGGCGGCGTGTCGGCTTCGGCGGCGGGTGCGGATCGGGGCCGAGGGGCGGGGAGCGGATCGACGGCCCAGCCGGTACGGCGTGGTGGACGGTGCGCGGTGGGGACGAGCGGCCTGGTGTCCACGTCGCCGGGCTCCGGGCTCGTGCCGCGCGGTGTCGGGGTGGCCGGCGCCGTCCGCCCGGTGCCGGCCGCGGTGCCGGGCCCCGGCATCGCGGTCGGACGCGGTACGGCCGTGTCGTCCCCGGCGGGCCGGGGCTCGACGGAGTCGGGTGGGGCGCCCTGCCCGAGGCCCAGCAGGGCGGCCACGCGTTCCCAGCCCGCGGCGTCCTCGATGCCGAGTGCGTCGGCTGCCCGGGCCACGTCCCCCAGCCATGTCTCCCGCGATACGGGGCTCACCACTCGTCCCCGGGGATCTGCTGCCGTTTGATCAGAACGCAGTTCTTCAGCCACTCCCACCGTTCGCTGCGGAGGGAGATACCGAGGGTGAGACAGGCACGCAGCGCGTCCAGGAACTCCGCGGTGCTCGGTCCGCGCAGGCCGACCGACACCGCTTGTTCCCGGACCTTGCCCAGTTCCACGGCGAGTGCCTCGGCCAGCCGCAGGTCGTCGTCGCCCGCCGTGCCGTGCCAGGTCTTCATGTGCTGCTCGGCGATCCGCACCAGGCTCGGAACGTCGTGGTCGGGCAGGGTCTCCACCACGCAACGCCGCAGGAACGCCTGGGGCAGCTCCCGCTCGTCGTTGGTGGTGACGACGACCAGGTGACGGGAGAACCGCGGGTCGAGTTCACCGACGGGTGGCTCGATGTCCACCTGCGTGCCGGTCTCCACCACGGTGAAGCGGTGCGAACCCAGCGGCACGAGCAGGCCGTTGGGGACGTCCGGGTCGGCCTTGTCGATCTCGTCGATGAGCACTACGGCGTGATCGGGGCTGCGGTCGGTGTTGCCGTCGGCGCCGGGATCCTCGCACTCCGGCGTCCCTTCGCCCGGCGGCCGGCCCCGATGGCGCGCGGACCGCGGTGCGAGCGCCCACCACAGCACCCCGGGCTCCACATAGGAGTCGTCGTCGAGTGCGGCGGCGCCCTGGCGGTGGGCCTGCGCGTCGGCGAGGCGTCGGACACTGTCGTACCGCCACAGCAGGTCGGTGGTACGCGTGGCGTAGGTGATGACGTGGTAGTAGTAGCGCCAGCCGCGTAGGCGGGCGATGTACGGCGCGAGCGAGGACTTGCCGGACCCCGGCCGTCCGCGCAGCAGCAGGGGCCGGCCGGTCGCGAGCGCGACGTTCACCGCCTCCTCGATACGCGGTGACATGACGTAGATCTCGCCGTCCCCGCGGTCGGGACTGCGGAACCATGCCTCGGCCGCCCTGTTCCCGTGCTCACTCATCGGGCTCATCCCCTCCCGGCAACGCGGCCCGGCCGCCCCTCGTCCCTCCGGCCGATGCCCCAGTCATTGAGCATTCCGTACGCGACTCTGATCGCGACCCGTTCGTCGTCCACCCCGAAGGGCGGGACGAGCAGCGACGCCTGGGCCAGTCGCCCGGGTCTCGGATCGTCGTGCGTGAGTTCGTCCCGCGGGATGAGGAGGATGTGCAGCCAGGGAATCTGCCCGCACAGCCAGTCGACGACACGCTCCGCCTCCTCCAGGGAGCAGTACTCGGCGAAGATCACGACGTATGTGTCGCAGTTCGGCAGCTGCGGGGCGTGCGCCAGGGGTTCGCTCGCGGTCATTCCGAAGCGGGCCCTGATGGTCTGCTCGCAGCGGTGGCGCAGTTCCTCTTCGGGGTCTTCCTCACCCGGCGGCGGCGCGCTCACCACGATGGGCCAGTAGCGGCTGTGGTCCATGCAGAAGGCCCGGCCCAGGTAGTACTCCCCGGTGTCGGGGCTGCGCACGTTGAGGACGACGGTGCGCGGTCCGGCGCCGTCGCCCGAGGGCAGGACGTGCCGGGCGGACGTGGCGTCTATCCACACCGGCAGCACCAGGTTGACGAGTTGGTCGAGGGCGGTGCTGTCCATGTGCCGGGCGACCTCGCCGACGGCGTTGCGCAGTCGGACCGCGTCGTGCGTGTGCAGCATCTGCGCGGCCAGGAAGCCGCAGCTGACGTCCGTCACCGGAGCATCCGTGAGGTACCGGTCGTGCAGCCCGAGGGCGCGCCCCATCCTGGCGAGCCGGCTCATCGTACGGACCTGGCTCAGCTGGGCCGTGATGTCCTCCGCCCAGCGGATGACGGGGTCGTCCTCCTCGGGCTGGGGCGGCAGCGGCGGGAACGCCGCCACGATCACCTCGGCGGCGCAGGCCGGGTCGGGCGGGTCCTTGCTCTCGGTGACGCTCGGCCGCTGCACCAGCTGAAGGGACATCAGGTCCCCGAAGCCCGCCGCGTCCATGTCCTCCGGGGTGACGCCCCCTATGGGCGCGGGAAGGACGAAGAAGGACCGGTTGAAGTGGTGCCGCCACATCAGGATGTCGACTTCCCGGTGCACCCACCCCGACCTCAGCGCGTCCCGGTTGGCCAGCACGACCGCGGCACGGCACTCCAGGAGCCACTCATAGAGCTTGGGGTGCCATTTCTCTCCGGGAAGGAGCCCGTCGGCGTCGACCAGTACCTCGTACCCGCGTTCCCGCAGCCCCTGGGCGAGATGCCGACGCACGGCGGTGCCGTACGGGTCTTCGCGCGTGCTGTGGCTGATGAACACTTTGCTCAATCCCCCGACCCCCCAAGTACCCCCGCCTAAGGGGATTTTGACGGGGTCTCATCCCACCCGCAATCATGCGTCGGCCACGGCCGAGCTGAGCCGTCCGGCGATGTGCCTGATCAGATGCTCGAGGTCGGGGCAGTAGACGGAGGGATTGAGGAATCCGGTGCCGTCCTGGAACCGGTGGGCGTAGTTGCCGCCGCCGCACACGTCGACGAGCGCGCATTCCTGGCACGTACGGGACAACGCGGCGACGCCGAGCTGGCGGGCCGCGATACCCGGGTGATGAAGTGCCTGGTCGAAGGCGTGCCGGAAGATGTCGAGGCCGGTGACGGGTGCTCCGGCGTAGGCGGTCTTGAGCGAGTCGACCTGTTCGATCGTCCCGTCGGTGTCGACGACCACGGCCACGACGGGAGATGTGCCGACCGCTTCCGTGATGCTGGAGCGCCCCAGGAGCAGCCCGATGATCGCGGCGAACAGCCGGATCATCGTCCGGGCCTCCGCCGCGTCGAACCAGCGATCGAAGACGGCCGCGAGCCATTCGCCGTACGGGGCCTCGTGCGCGGTGTCGGTTCCGGGTGGCGGGGAGGACCAGTTGGCGTGCGGCAGGAGCAGATCGAGGGAGGGCGGCTCGAACTCCAGCAGCGACTCGTAGACCTCGATCGGGTCCGCGGCGGTGTCGATGGTGCAGAGGATGCCGGCATAGGCCTCGGGGTGCTGCCGCAGAATCCGTAAACCCCGGGTGGCCGCCGGCCAGGCGGGGCGACCCGCATGATCGACACGGCGGTGATTGTGGCGGGCGAGCCCGCCGTCGAGGCTGACCCCGATCTTGATGTCGGCTTCGGCGAGCCGCGCGACGACGGCGTCGGTGAGCAGCGTGCCGTTGGTCTGCACACTGGCGTACACCCGGCACGCTCCCCCCGTACGCCCGGCCACGGCCCGCCGCACGGCGGCGACGTAGCGGATCAACGGCCCGTCCCCCGTGAGCAACGGCTCCCCACCGTGCAGGTTGACGTACACATCCCGCAGTCCGTGCGCCGCCGCGTGCTCGGCGATGCGGTCGGCGGTCCGATCCATGAGGGCGTCCGACACCGTACGCGGACGATCACGCCAGCTCTGGTCGGGGCCCTCGTAGACGTAGCAGTAGGTGCAGGCGAGGTTGCAGCGGCTGTGGACCTTCAGGACGAACTGCTGGAATGGCGCGGTCACCGCCCCCGTGGCCCGCCGGACCGCCGCGACGTCGAAACCCTGAAGAGGCCAGAGAGATTCCCCCGCCTCGGGGTGTGACGCGTCGGTGGCGGTGCTCAAGGCGCGTCCTCGTAGAACCTCACCGAATCGCGCGGGAAGCGTGTGGCGAACAAGGACGCCACGGCTGCCAATACGGGGTGACCGGCAGGGGCTCTGAACGACGACACGTCGATCCCGCTGAGGTCCGGCAAGGGCTGTACGGCCTGACGCATATCCCCTACGGGAAGCGCCGTGCCCCGGGAAACTGGCAAGGCCGTGCTCCAGGAAGTGACATCACACAAACCTCACGCACCTCGCGAGGCGGGCGACAGCATACAAGGCGCCGTCAAGCGATCCGGCGTCACCACGCGGCACCCACATGGGTGGCATCGTTCCGCGCGGCGGCCGGGCCTACGAATGCCCGCTATGTCGGTTGGGGTTCGAAGTCCCAGTAAGGACGTTCCCGACGTCCTACGGCCATGGTGTGGGGGTGGCTGGAACCGTATCGCTCGGTGAGCTTCCCCAGGGTCTCCTGCTCGAGCTTCCTCGCTTCCTGCCCACGGCGCACGGAGCGCAGATCGGCGGAGAGAACAGCTTTGCAGGACAGCGTCATCGGGTGGTTCTCGCCCATGGCCCGCCGCGCCAGCTCCAGTGTCTCGCGGCTGAGTCGAAGCGCGCCTTCCTCGTCTCCTGCGAAGTTGCGAGCACCGGCAAGGTTGATGGCACAGCCGAGCGTGAACGGATGGTCCGGGCCGACGAGTTCGCGCATGTCGGCTGTGGTGGTCTCAGCGATACGAAGGCTCTCGTCACGCTCGGCGTACTTCCATAGGACGAGGCCCAAGTTGCTCTCCGTCCCGATCGTGAAGGGATGGTCGGGGCCCACCAACTTCGTGTAGCCGGCGTTCACTTGGCTGGCCAGTTCCCGGGCCTCGGCCAGGTCTCCATGCTCACGCACGAAGGTGGCGTAGTCGGCCTGGGCGTGGAGCGAGCGGGGGTGACCGGAACCATGCTTGCGGAGGCTGCGCTCCACCACTCGACGCATCTGGCTTCCGGCCTCGGCCAGGTTGCCGCTGCGGCGTCGGCACAACGCGAGGTTGTGCTCGGCCAGCAGGACGTACTCATGCGACTCCCCGAATTTCTGGAGTCGGCTGAGGTTGCCTTTCTGCATGCCGCTGGCTTCCTCGTACCGGCCGAGAAGCCTGAGGATCCAGGCGCAGTGCAACTCCGACAGCAACGTCAACTGATTGACCGGCCCGAAGAGCCTGCTGCGCTGCTCGAAGATCTGCCTGTGCTGTTCGGCTGCCTCTTCGTAGCGCCCCAGCAGCGCGGCGCTCGTCGCATGGTTGGTGCGGGCCTGCAGCGCCTCAAGAGAGTCCTCCCCCGACAGCCTCCCTCTGATCTCTGCCACTTCCTCGTACAGCCTGTCGGCCTTGTCATAGGCCCCCAGGGCGAGCAGAGAGCCGCCCAGGACGTTCTTCGCGGTGAGCAGGTCGCGGTCCTCGGGTTCTCTGAAGCTGGACAGCCTGTCAACAACAAGCTGGCCCGCTGCCTGGGCCTCTCGAAAACGGCCGACGCGTCGCAGCATGTTGGCGTGCTGATACGTCAGCACAAGCATGTCCGGGTCATCGGCTCCCAGACGTGTTCGCCAACGGGCCACGGCCTTCTCGCACAGGGCGAGTCCCTCCCGGCCCTCGTCCCGGGCCCGTAGGTAGTCGATGCAGTTGAGCACGAGTTTGCGCACCACCGGCCGGCTGCTGTCGAGGGCTCCCGAGACCTCCAGGTGAGGAAGCAGATCGGCATATGTGGACCATGTCTTGTCGTCGGAGGGACGCCGCGGATCAGCTCTCGCCAGCACCTCGCACGCCGCCGAGGACAGTCCTTCGCGACGGTCCTCCGACTGCGTACTGTTCAAGAAGCTCTGGTACAGCCGGTGCATGGTCGCGCCTCCCACCTGCGGTTCGTCCTCTGACGAACTGTCGTAGTCGAGTTGTACCGCAGTCGACTCCGAAAGGCGCTGCAACGCCGAATACCAACGGGTAGGGTCGGCGGCGAGTGCGGCCAGGTGGTCAGGAAGGTCCGATGGATGTGCCGTCTGGATCAGTCGCACAGGAATGGAGTCCGGGGAGAACAGCGCGAAAAGGCGGAGAAGTTCCGCTGCCTCCGGATAGTTCACCTCCAAGGTGTTCAATGTAATTGACCAACTGGTCTGAAAGCCCATCGGATAGTCGTCCGAGATGCGAATCCCGATCTGGCTGGCTCCGCCCTTGCGGACCAATTCGATGTAATCCTTGGCGGGCATGCGGTTGGTATCCAGCCAGGCGGCCGTCTGCGCGAGGAGCAGCGGCAGGTCCTGTACCGCCTCCGCCAGTTGGTCGGCTTCTCGTTCGGTGAGGCGAGGGGCACGGCGGCGCACATAGGCAACCGATTCCTCGCGGAGAAACGACGGAACCGGAATCTCTGCGAGACTCCCGGACGTGGCCCAGTCCTGCGTCAGCGTCGTCACCAGGACATGCCCGTTGCCCCTTGGCAGCAGATCCTCGATCTGCGACATGTCGTCCGCGCTGTCGAAAATGATCAACCAGCGGCGATGCCGTTTACCTGTACGCAGCGCCTCCTGCACCGCGCGGATCCGTTCGCCCACTTCCCGGCCCACCGAGACGTCCAGATGAGTCGCGAGGTCACCGAACTGCTCACGGGCAGTGGCCCGGAATCCGGCGTTGACCCACCACACCACGTCATAGTCATTACCGAACCTGTGTGCGTATTCGATGGCGATCTGACTCTTGCCAACCCCCGAGATTCCGCGCAGGGAGACACGCGACCCACTGTCGCCACCCCGGTTCAGCAGGGACTGGAGTTCCTCCAATGCCCAGTCGCGACCAGTGAACCGGAGGTTCCGCCGTGGAATGTTGAGCACGGACGGCGGATCGTTGGGGAAGCGAGGGGCGCTGCCCCCATCGGTGAGCACATGGGCGGCCGACACGCCAAGTCGAGCCAGGATGCGCCGCCTGGCCTCACCTTCCTCCAGGTCCCGCAGGTCCACGGGCTGCAGGCGCTCACCGCCCGGCGGGATGGCCCGGGTGGCGACGCTGACCGCGGCAATCCGGTCCTCGTGTTCCGACACGACGTCACGCAATGCGGACATCCACTCCTCGTCGGTGCGTGGCCCCAGATTGAAGTACCAGTCGTCAAGGACGAGCAGCACGCGTCCCGGCGAGTCCAACAGGCTCCGCAGGGCTACGGCCAACGGGACGCTGATCGGCGGGTCCCACCGCAGAAGAGTGGTTCGATACCCCAGGCTTTCCAACTGGTGCGCGATCCATGTCGCCCACGGACGATTGAATCCCGCATAACTGATCGAATAGTGGTTCACGTGCCCGGCTCCTTCATTCCGGTCCACCATGCGACCATCTCCTCACGGGAACGATTCAGCCTTTTAGTAATGTGACACACCATCCATTTATTCACCGGACGGTCCGTTGAATTTCGCGGCAGACGACTGCAACCGGACGGCGATATGTCTGAACAGTCGCTCCAGGTCCCGGCAATACACACTGGGATGACGAAATCCACTGCCCTCCCGATATCGATGCGCGTAGTTCCCCCCACCGCACACGCGCATGACCGGGCAGGAGCGGCAGGTCGTCGACAATGCCGCCATGCCCAGTTGACGCGCCGCCATACCCGGGTTGTCCAGCACTTCGTCGAATGAGTTCCGAAAAACGTCCAGGCCGGTCAGAACCGCCCCCTCGTACGCCCGTTTGAGTGAGTCGAGTTGCTCGATGGAGCCGCCGGTCTCGACCACGACCGCGACCACCGGAGACAGCCCCACTGCTTCTGTGACACTGGGCAACCCCAGCAGCAGAGCAACCATCTCGGTGAAGATCCGGATGTGCGGCCGCGGCTCGGGGGCGTCGCCGTCCCACCACACATCGAACACCGCGGCCAACCAGTCACCGTAGGGCGTCGCACCGCGATCCCCCATTCGTGCGGCTTCGGGAGCGCGTTCCGGAAGTCCGGGAGGCGGTGCCGACCAGTTGGCATGCGGCAGGAGCAGGTCGAGAGAAGGCGGTCGCAGCGCGGCGAGGGACCGGTAGACCCGTTCCGGCTCCTGGGCTATGTCGATGGTGCACAGCAGGCCGGCATAGACCTCTGGATACCGCAGGAGGAGTCCGGCCGCCCTCGCGGCCGACTGCCACGAGGGGCGCCCGGCGTGATCCAGCCGGTGCTCATTGAGCTCAGGCGTGCCGCCGTCGAGGCTGAGGCCTACCTGGAGCCCGGCCTCAGCCAGTTCGGCCAGGACGCCCTCGGTGAGCAGGGTCCCGTTCGTCTGTACAGTCGCCTGCACCACGCGGTCGGCGGGCACTGCAGCGCGGATCGCGGCGGCGTACTCCAGCAGGATGTCCGGGCCCGTCAACAGCGGCTCGCCCCCGTGCAGATCCACACGGACACCACGGAGTTCGTGGTCTCTCACGTGTTCGGCGATGCGCAGCGCGGTCTGGCGCATGACGTGCGGTGTCACCCGGGGCGGATGAGTCCGCCAGGACATGTCCGAGCCGTTGTAGATGTAGCAGTACGAGCAGGCCAGATTGCATCGGCTGTGCACTTTGAGCGTGAACTGCCGGAGTGGAACAGCGCGGTGGCCGGCGTTGCGGAGAGCGGGAACATCAAGGACGGCGTGCGGCCATGGCGCGAGAAGAGAGTCGATCGTGCTGTCGACACGCGTCTGCGACAACGTAGGCATGTGGCCCCCCATTCCTGCCTGGGACGTGCATGCCCGTGCGGGCGCGAGGAAAAACGATCAAGAAAGGCGTGACGGAAAGTGGCCTGAATGAACCGCCCGGCGCGACTTGGTTCCAGTCGGGCTCACCTCAGTCGACCAACCGGACGAGAGGTGTGTCGTCATAGAAGGCCATCGCGCTCATCGATCTCCCTTCCAGATTCGCCAGCACCTCACCCAACGCGGAATCTCCACATCCGGCCCCCACTTCCGCCCACTCGACCCAGGTGAGATCCGGAAGCGGCTCGTCCCATGCGGTGGACTCGCCGATCACAGGGTTCGACACGGTGGCTCCTCCCAGGAATGTCGGCCGTCGTTGATTACCCGCGCAGAAGGGGTGCCAAATCCTTTCTTCAAGCAATGCATGCCCGTAGAAGACCGAGTTCCATCGATTGATGGCCTCGCGAGGCCGAATCAGATCTATTTCATGTCCTGATCAGGCCAACTCAGGAGCGCCGTGGCCCCGGCTCCCTCTCACACGGCGGGCCCGCTCAACGCCCGCATCCGCCCCAGCGTCTCCCGTCCCTCCGCGCCCCGTGTCTCGCCCGAGGCCTGCCAGTGCGACCACGCCGTCCGGTAGGCATCGAGGGCTCGGGCCGGGCCCGCGGTGCGTTCGAGGACCGTGCCGCGGCGGTGCATGGCGCGGGCGGCGAGGAGGTGGTCGGCGGAGGACTCCGTGGCGGCCGCCGCACGACGGTAGGACTCGGCGGCGCGGTCTTCGTACTCCGAGGTGGCGCTCTGGGCGCGGGCGAGGACGAGCAGGCCGTCGCCGCGTTCCAGCCAGGCGTGGGCCTCCGTCGAGGTGTCGCCCGCCGCGCGGGCACCCCGGGCCGCGCGGGACAGGAGCCACTCGGCCTCGTGAAGGTCCGTCAAAGTGCCTCCGGAACGGTGGTGTTGGTGCAGAGCCCGGCCGAAGAGAAGAAGACGGGCAGGCAGTTCGGCATCGCTCTCCGGTGTCTGGGCCAGGGCCGCGCGCAACACGCGCACCGCGTTCGTGACCGCGGTCACGTCGGCACTCGCTTCCGCACGGCTCAGCAGAGCGCGGCCGCGAGCGGTGAGCAGTCGCGGCCGACGCGGATCGTCGGCGGGCAGTTCCGCCTGAGCCCGGGCGAAATAACCGTCGGCGGTGTCCAGTTCGGTCGGATCGGCGGTCCGGGTCCAGCGCTCGGTGTGGGCCTCGGCCAGCCGCCACAGCCCGCGCAACCGTAGTTCTCCCGTGTCTCCCGCGGTCCGCAGGGCGTCGGTCAACGCACTGACGACGCCCGCGGCGCCCCGGTCACCGGTGACGACCGCACGGGCCTCGGCGAGTTCCAGACGGGCACGACAGACGACGGTACGGGGTTCCTCGGTCTGCGTGGCGAGGGCCGCGGCCTGTTCGAAGTCCGCGGCGGCCTGGACCGCGAGGGCCCGCGACTCGTCGGAGGAGTCCCGCAGCCGGGCGTTCTCGCTCAGCGCCATCAGCAGTCCGCCCCGCGCCAGCAGAGCCGAGCCGGGCAGCGGCTGATCGCCCGGCCAGCCCTCCAGCAGGGCGTCGAGCCGTACCTGGGCGCCGTACAGCAGCCGCCGGTCGCCGCCCAGCCGGTACCGTTCGCGGACGACTTCCACGACACACAGCAGTACGTCGAGCAGGGGACGCGGATCGGAGCGCAGCAGGGAGTAGGCCCGCTCCAGGCTGTCGGCCGCCTCTGTCAGCACGGCGGCACGGGTCTCGGCATCGGGCGCGGCTTCGGACTCGGCTCGCAGGACCTTGCCGAGGACGAAGTGGGCGCGGGCCAGATCCGGTTCGATGAGCGTCAGGGCCGCGCGGGCGGCGTCCTCGGCGTCCTGCAGCGCGCCGCGATCCCGATGCAGGTCCCACAGGGCGACCAGGCACTCGGCGAGCAACGTTGCCGTCTCCACCGTGCGGGCGGCGGCGCGCAGTGTCCGCACGGCCTCCCACAGATCGCTGATGCCGCCCCGCTGTTCGAAGCGCCTCAGATGGCTGCGGGCCTTTGCCAGGGCCTGTTCGGAATCGGCGACCGCTCGCACCGTGTTGTCCTCCCGTCCCGCCGAGGGACCGATGATGCCGCTCGGCTGAAACCTGCGCAGTACGTCGCGGGGCACCTCGGCGAAGGGCCTCGGCACCGGGCCGTCCGCCGTCTCCCCGAGGTCGACGGGCCCCCCGGTCAGATGGCCGAGCACCAAGGCGGGGACGTTCCGCGCCCGACGCCCGAACACCCGGTCCACATATCTTGAGCAGTGCTCGAGCACCGTACGGGCCTCGTCCAGGTCCAGCCCGCGCAACAGCAGCTCCCGTACGCCGGGGACGAACTCGTACCAGGCTTCGTCGGCCTCGCTTGCCATCGGTTCGAGCAGGCCGCCACAGAGCACTTCGGCCAGCTCGCCGGGGCCGGTCTCCGGGAGCACGGCGTGCTGGACGAGCCGCATCACGGGGATGGACAGCGGCGCGGCCGACAGGTGGACGGCGAGTCGCTGAGCCGCCGATGAGGCCACGGATCGGAACTCCTGGATGAGCCGCTCCGGCGGGTGGGCCGGACGGGGCCGTGGTACGGCCCCCTCGTCCCGGGCGCCGGCCCAGGCCACCGACGCCGCCAACGCGCCGCCGCCCCGCCCCGCCAGCAGCCGTGCCCAAGCGCCGAGCGCGTCACTGGTCGGCGGCAGGACCGGGAAGGGCAGTCTCCGCCCGTACGACGGCCTCTGTTCGTACGACGGCCTCTGTTCGTACGACGGAGGCGTCGCCGATCGCAGCGGGTCGAAGGCGAGCGCGCCACCGGGGCCGGGCACGAGCCTGAGGGTTCCGGACTCCGTGGGCAGCGAGGTGTCCGACCACAGCCGCTCGGGCAGCGGCTGCACGACGGCCAGCGGACCGGTGCCGAGCCGACGGTGGATCAGCCGCTGAGCGGCGCCGTGGTGCCACAGCGGTCCCGAGCAGTCGCTGAGCAGCAGGGTGACGGTACGCCCGCTGACGTCGCACAATGCGCCTGCCGGGCCGAGCCAGGCGGTCTCGCCGGACCCGTGCAGCACACCGGCTTCGCCGTCGGGGTGCGGGCGCAGCCGGTGGACGGTCACGGTCCGGAAGACCCCCGCCTGTTCACAGGCGTGGCGCAGCTCCTCCACCATGCGGTCCCAGAGGGACATGGACAGCGAGTCGTCGACAAGGAGCTGCATCCTGGCCTGCCCGCTCCGGGTACGACGGAAGACCGGCACGGTGCAACCCCCGGCGGCGTGGGTCCGCGCGGTTCCGGGTTCGTCGAGCCGGGCGTTCCTTCCGCCCCCCGACGGCCGAGTCCACGGACCGTAGCCCCTCAGCGGGCGCAGCGCGTGTGCCAGGGACGGCGTGTCCGGGGCACCGGAGCCGGTCACGTCCCCCGTGCCGGCCGTCTCTCCGGTCGCCGGGGCGTCGTCCCGCGCGAGGCCTTGGTCCTGCGCGAGGCCGGTGCCGGTGCAGTCGGCCAGCCAGAGGGCGTCGGCGAGGTCCGTGGCGTCGACTGTCGCTCCGGCCGCGCGCAGCCGTCCGATCAGTGCGGCCACGGGATCGGGTGGGCTCGTTTCGGGGATGGCCACTCCGGCTCACCCCGTGGACCGGTTCAGCGGGCGCATCAGCCGGTCGGCGAGGTGCGCACGCGTGCCCGGCTCCTCGTCCTGGGCGTGTCGCGTGAGGTAGATGGCGTTGAGGAGTTGGTCCGCGGCCCGCTGTTCGCCGGGCCTGTGCTCCAGGAACCGCGCGATGACATCTGCGTGCCGCTCGGCGGCGTCCTCGCCGAAATGGGCCCGCACCATGGCGGCGAGCCGGTCCTCGTCGGGGGCCTCCAGATGCAGCTGAACACAGCGACGCAGCAACGGAGCCGGGAAGTCCCGCTCGCCATTGCTGGTGAGGACGATGAACGGGAGGGCCTGGCAGCGGACGCGTCCTTCTCGCACCTCCACCGCGCGACCGTCGTGGTCCCGGACTCGTACCACGGGGTGGCGTTCGGAGATCCGTTCCAGTTCGGGAATGTCGAACTCGCCTTCCTCCAGGACGCCGAGGAGGTCGCCGGGCAGGTCGATGTCGCTCCTGTCCAGGTCGTCGACCAGGAGTGCCCGGGGCCGCGTCGTCGGCAGCAGGGCCGTGCCCAGCGGCCCCAGCCTCAGGTAGCGGCCGATACCTGAGGCGAGCAGGTCCGTCTCGTCGGCTCCGTCACCGTCCGGCCGGTGGGGACGCGTGATCTGCAGGTCCTGGAGGCGGCCGAGGGCGTCGTACCGGTACAGGCCGTCGGCCAGCTCGGTACGGCTGGTGACCGGCCAGCGCAGCACCCGGCCCAGCCCCAGCTCGTAGGCCACGGCGTGGGCGAGGGTGCTCTTGCCGCTGCCCGGCTCCCCGGTCACGAGCAGGGGCCGGCGCAGATACAGCGCGGCGTTGACCAGCTCCAGCTCGGCCGGAGTCGGCCGGTAGTGCGCCGCGAACGCGCTGCCCCGGCCGAGCCCTCGGGTGGAGACGGCGTCGACGGGCACGGGCGGCGGCACCGGCGGTCCACCGTCGAAACGGCGCCACGGGGGTGGCTCGGGCAACCGGTCCACCCCGTCGTGCGGCTGTCCCGCACCTCGGTAGATGAGCCACTCGTTCACGCACCCTCCTCGTGCAGGACGGACGGACCGGGGCAGCCCGAGGGCCCCAGGCGGGACACCATCGGCGATCCTCTGCACACTACCCAGGGCGGACCGGGGTGCATCGTGTTGTTTGCGGCCAACTCGACGCGAGAACCGAGGGGTTGCTGTTGTCAGCCGGTCGGCGGGCCGCAAGGAACCGCTACTCAGCCCGCATCCTCCGTCAACCGCAACGAAATACTGTTGATGCAGTACCGCTGATCGGTAGGCGTCGGATACCCCTCGGATGTCAGCCGACTGCCTCTTCGGCCAGGGCCGTCTCCGACCGTACGGCTGTCATGATCAGGTCGCGCACGGGTGGGGGCAGCACCCCCAGCATCTCCAGGACCGCTGGGAGATGCCTTGCCGACACGTCAGTTGGAGATCGACCGGTGCTGATCGAGCTGACGGTGCGGCGGCTGTACTGCGAGAACATTCGTTGTCCGCGGCGGACGTTCGCCGAGCAGGTCGACGGGCTGACCGTTCGCCATGGCCGCCGTACGCCTGCCGCCCACCGCACCCGAGCCGGCCATACTTGCCGAGCGGGTCACTCGCCTGGACCGATGTCGCCGACACCCCCGAAGCGCCGGAGACTCGCCGACGAGACGAGGACGCGCTCTACGCCAACGGTTTCACCGGCACGCTCTCCGTGGAGCACGAGGACCCGGTGTGGAGCGGCACCGAAGAGAAGGTCAGGACCGGCCTGGACATCGCCCACCGCGTCCTGAGGCCCCTGGTCGTCGCCTGATCTCCCGTCGCCGCGAGCCGCCGCGCACGCCTGGCCATCGGCCGGAGCCGCACTATCGTGGAACCCATGGGCGATCTCGCCGAGCCGGACGACGACGGGCTTCCTCCCGACCGGACCCAGGCCATCCTCGAAGCGGCCAAGGAGGTCGCTTCGCTGCTCAAGGCCGGTGGGCACCCCTTCGCCCTGGCGGGCGGCGTCGCCGTCTACGCCCATGGCGGCCCGGGGACACTCCAGCACGACGTCGACTTCTGTGTGCTGCCGGAGGACATCGACGCGGTGACCGCCACCCTGGAGGCCGCGGGGCTGCAGGTGGTCCAGCCGTCCGAGGACTGGCTGCTGAAGACCCGGAGCCAGGGCCAGGAGGTCGACCTGATCTTCCGGCCGTCCCGGGCGCCCGTCAGCCGTGAGCTGCTGGACCGGGCCGAGACGCTGTCGGTCCAGTCCGTGTGGATGCCCGTGCTCACGGCGACAGACCTGCTCGTCGGGCGGCTCCTGGCGTTCTCCGAGCACTACTGCGACTTCGGTGCCGTACTGCCGATCGCCCGCACCCTGCGCGAGAAGATCGACTGGAGCCGGGTGCGGGACGAGTGCGGTGCCGAGCCGATGCCCGCGGCCTTCCTCTTCCTGCTGGAGCGCCTCCGTGTGATCGAGAACGCGAGCGAGGACGCAAGCGAGGACGTGAGCGGGGACGCGACCGAGCCGGAGGAGACCGGCGATGGCGACAGGACATGACAACGGACCGGAAGACGGCACCGCCCGCCCGGCGGCGCACACGCACACGCACACGCACACGCACACGCACACGCACACCGAGTACCGCATAGCCCACCTGGAGGAGCGGCTCGCCCGGAGCGATCTGGCCGAGCTGGGGATGCGGATCGAGGCGCGCGGCGACGCCGTGCACATCACCGGCACGGTGTCCTCGGCGGCCGACCGCGAGGCGGTGCTGCGGCTCGCGGCGGCGGAGCTGCCCGGCGTGGCCGTGCGGGCGGACATCGCGCTGGCCGACGTCACCGCGCCCGACCACCGTCCCGAGGAGCTGTCGTGATCCGGGTCGCGGCCGTCGGCGACATCCATCTGGGGGCGGACAGCCGGGGTCTGCTCCGGCCGGCGTTCGACACCCTGCCCGACCACGCCGACCTGCTGCTGCTCGCCGGGGACCTCACCCGCCACGGCACGCCGGAGGAGGCCCACGTCGTCGCCGACGAGGTGGCGGGGCTGCCGGTGCCGGTGATCGCCGTCCTCGGCAACCACGACCACCACGCCGAGCGGCCCGAGGAAGTGACGGCCGTGCTGCGGGACGCGGGTGTGCGGGTCCTGGAGGGCGAGGGAACCGTCGTCCGGGTCGACGGCGTACGGGTCGGGGTCGCCGGGACGAAGGGGTTCGGCGGGGGCTTCGCCGGGCGCAGCGGCAGCGAGTTCGGCGAACCCGAGATGAAGGCCTTCGTCCGCCACACCCGGGGCCTCGCGGACGGGCTGCGCCGCGCGCTCGACGCGCTGGCCGAGGACGGCTGCGCGGTCCGGATCGCGCTCACCCACTTCTCCCCCGTACCGGACACACTCGTCGGCGAGCCGCTGGAGATCTACCCCTTCCTCGGCAGCTATCTGCTGGCCGAGGCCATGGACGAGTCCGGCGCCGATCTCGCCGTCCACGGCCATGCCCACCTGGGCACCGAGCACGGCATCACGAGCGGTGGGGTACGGGTGCGCAATGTGGCCCAGCCGGTCATCCGGCGCGCCTTCGCGGTGTACCGGCTGCCGGTGCACCGGGCCGGCCCGACGGGGGCGAACGGTTCGTAGCGCCTGTTGCCCCGGCCGGGGGACGTTCGGTCCCGGGCCCTCGCGCGGCGCCCGGGGCGGCTTCTGAGGCGGAGTTACCGTCCGTCGACACCGACACCGACGCCGACAGACCGGCAAACGACATCGACTGTCGAACGGGAGGCCCTGGGATGCCCTGGCGCGGGCGATGGGGGGTGACGGCGGGAGCCGCCGTCGTGCTGCTGACGGCCGGCTGCGGGACGGTCGAGGAGCGGCGTACGGCGGCGCTGGACGCGGCCCTCGACTTCGAACGGGCGCTGGGCGCGCGGGACGGGGTCACGGTGTGTGCGGTGCTGGCTCCCGGTGTCCGGGACGAGGTCGAGCGGTCCGCCCGGACGTCGTGCGAGGAAGGGGTCCTGGAGGAGGAGGTTCCGTTCGTGGCGGCGGCCGGGGACGAGGTCGAGGGCGTCGATGTCGCCGGACGGCAGGCCCGGGTGGTGTTCCCCGCGGACACCTTGTTCCTGTCGCGGTTCAGCGGGGGCTGGAAGGTCGTCGCCGCCGGGTGCACGCCACGTCCGGAGCGGCCCTACCGCTGTCTGCTGAAGGGAGGTTGAGGACGTCGTGCGCGTCATGTTCGCCCTGTGCCTGCTGGTGATCGCGGGCGGGCTGGCCTACTGCGTCACGCTGGGGGTGCTGCACCGATGAGCCGGTCCCTACGGGGGTTCCTGCGCGACAACGGCCTGGGGCTCACCTTCCTGACGCTGTTCGTCCTCGCCCTGATCGGCCAGGCGTTCGCCGGTCACGCCGACTTCGACAACCGGCTGGCCGCCGAGGACCTCCAACAGGTGACCCTCGGCGAGCACATGACCTCATCCGACTTCGCCGTCGATGTCATGGAGAACTGGCAGTCCGAGTACCTGCAGTTCTTCCTGTACGTCTTCCTCACGGTCTGGCTGGTGCAGCGCGGTTCACCGGAGTCGAAGCATCCGGAGCACATCGGTGTCGAGTCGGACGAGAAACAGCGGGTGGGGCCGTACGCGGGCGCGGACTCCCCCCGCTGGGCGGCGGCCGGCGGTCTGCGCCTCAGGCTGTACGCCAGTTCGCTGGGGTACGTGATGGGAACCGTCTTCGTGCTGTCGTGGTTCGCCCAGTCGATCACGGGCGTGGCCGCGTACAACGAGGAGCAGCTCAGAGGGCTCCAGGCGCCCGACAGCTGGCCCGACTACGTCGCCTCGGCCGACTTCTGGAACCGTACGCTGCAGAACTGGCAGTCGGAGTTCCTCGCCATCGCCTCCATGGCGATCCTCTCGGTCTATCTGCGCCAGCGCGGCTCCCCGGAGTCCAAGCCGGTCGGCGCCGCCCACTCGTCGACCGGCGTCGAGGGCTGAACCCCGGGGAAGCCGCACCCCTCCCCCGGGGTTCCACGCGTCCTAGGCGGCGGGGACCGGCGCCTGCCCGACGGACTCGCCCGACTTCTCGAACTGCGTCCGGTACAGCTCCGCGTACCGCCCGTCCGCCGCCAACAGCTCCTCGTGGCGCCCGCGTTCCACGATCCGGCCGGCCTCGACGACGAGGATCTGGTCGGCGGTCCGTACGGTCGACAGACGGTGGGCGATGACCACGGCGGTCCTGCCCTCCAGCGCCTCCGCGAGGGCCTCCTGCACGGCGGCCTCCGAGGTGTTGTCGAGGTGGGCGGTGGCCTCGTCGAGGATGACGACGCGCTGGCGGGCCAGGAGCAGCCGGGCGATGGTCATGCGCTGGCGTTCGCCGCCGGAGAGCCGGTAGCCGCGTTCGCCTACGACGGTGTCGAGGGCGTCGGGCAGGGCGCGGACCAGGTCGTCGAGGCGGGCCCGGCGCAGGACGTCCCACAGGTCGTCGTCCGTGGCGTCGGGGCGGGCGAGGAGCAGGTTGGCGCGGACGGTGTCGTGGAAGAGGTGGCCGTCCTGGGTGACCATGCCGAGGGTGCCGCGCAGCGAGGCGGCGCTCAGCTCGCGTACGTCGACGCCGCCGATCCGCACGGCGCCCGCGTCGGTGTCGTAGAGCCGGGGCAGGAGCTGGGCGACGGTCGACTTGCCGGCGCCGGAGGAGCCGACGAGGGCGACGGTCTGGCCGGGTTCGGCGCGGAAGGAGACGCCGTGCAGGACCTCGGTGCCGCCCCGGGTGTCGAGGGAGGCCACCTCCTCCAGGGAGGCGAGGGAGACCTTGTCGGCGGACGGGTAGCCGAAGCGGACGTCGTCGAACTCGACGGCCACCGGGCCCTCGGGCACCTCGCGGGCGCCCGGTTTCTCCTCGATGAGCGGCTTCAGGTCCAGTACCTCGAAGACGCGCTCGAAGCTCACCAGGGCGCTCATGATCTCCACGCGCGCCCCGGCGAGCGCGGTGAGCGGCGCGTACAGCCGGGTGAGCAGCAGCGCCAGGGAGACGATCGCGCCCGCCTCCAGGGTGCCGCGCAGCGCGAACCAGCCGCCGAGGCCGTACACCAGGGCGAGGGCGAGGGCCGAGACGAGGGTGAGGGCGGTGATGAACGCCGACTGCGCCATCGCCGTACGGATGCCGATGTCCCGTACCCGGCGGGCCCGTTCGGCGAACTCGGCGGACTCGTCGTCCGGGCGTCCGAAAAGCTTGACCAGAGTGGCGCCGGGCGCGGAGAAGCGTTCGGTCATCCGGGTGCCCATGGCCGCGTTGAGGTCGGCGGCCTCCCGCTGGAGCCGGGCCATCCGCTTGCCCATGCGCCGGGCGGGGATCACGAAGACGGGCAGCAGGACGAGGGAGAGGAGGGTGATCTGCCAGGAGAGGGTGAGCATGACGGCGAGGGTGAGCAGCAGGGTGACCACGTTGCTGACCACTCCGGACAGGGTGTTGCTGAAGGCCCGTTGGGCGCCGATGACGTCGTTGTTGAGTCGACTGACGAGCGCTCCCGTACGAGTACGTGTGAAGAACGCGACCGGCATGCGCTGCACATGATCGAAGACGGCGGTCCGCAGATCGAGGATGAGTCCCTCGCCGAGCGTCGCCGACAGGCGTCGGCCCAGGAGCCCGAGCGCCGCCTCGGCGACCGCGATCAGGGCGATGAGCACGGCAAGGCGGACGACGAGGGCCTCGTCCCCGCCCGACACGATCACGTTCACGACCTTCCCCGCGAGCACCGGCGTCGCCACGGCGAGCAGCGCGGTCACGACACCGATGCCGACGAACCACGCGATACGGCGACGATGTGGACGGGCGAAGGCGCCGACACGCCGTAGCGTCGCGCGGGCGAGGGGGCGGTTGTGCCGCTGGGCGGTCATCATGCCCTGCAGCTGGGTCCAGGCGGTGGTCTCCATACTCATATGCGGGACGTTAGAACCTCGACCAAACTTGAGGTCAAGGGGCGAGTCGGCGTACGCCGGGGCGCGGTGAAGTCCGCCGCCGGTCAACCGCCGTCCCCGCGCCCGCAACCCCCCGTTGGCCGGGCCTGGAGAACCTCTCCCGGTGTGAGCGCGATACGACTGCCCGCGAGCCGGACACAGGAGCAGGGCGAGGACCAGGAGCAGGGCGAGGGCCGGGGCCGGACCCAGGCGTCCGGGCGGGGCGGCCCGGGGCGGGGGCTCCGCCGGCGTGTTCCGGTGCGGCGGATCCTCTGTCTGCTCCCCCTGGTCCTGGTCCTGGTGGTCGCGGTGCGGCACCGTTCCGTTCTCGTCGAGGGCTTCGCCCATCTCGCGACCGCGCGCTGGCCGTGGCTGGTCACGGCGGTCGGCGTGACCTGTCTGACGTGGGTCGCGGCGGCCGTGACCCGGCAGGGGGCGCTCGTCGAGCGGCTGCCCGCCGGGCGGCTGCTGGCCACCCAGTTCGCCGCGGGCGCGGCGAACCATCTGCTGCCGACCGGCCTGGGCGCGAGCGCGGTGAACCTGCGGTTCATGACGGTGTGCGGGGTGTCGCTGTCGCGTTCGTCGGCGGCGCTCGCGCTGTATCTGCTCGCCGAGTCCGTTGCCCGCGTCGGCCTGCTGCTGGCCCTGCTGCTCGCGTTCCCGCAGGCCCTGCGCCTCGGCCCGCTGCTCCCTGACGGAACGTCGACTCCCCTGCTGATCACGGCGGTCGCCGTCGCCTGTGCCGCCGTGGCCGCGCTGCTCCTCGTACGACGGCTGCGTACGGCCGTGTTCGGCTTCGTGCGCACGGCGCTCGGCGAGGCCCGTTCGATCCACACCCGGCCGACACGCGTCCTGGCGCTCTGGGGCGGTTCGCTCGCGTTCCCGGCGCTCCAGGCGGGCGTACTGGTCACCGTGGGGCTGGCGTTGGGGCTGGACATCCCGGTGGCGCACATGGCTCTCGCCTATCTCGCCGCCACGGTCGCGGTCGCCCTGGTGCCGACGCCGGGCGGTCTCGGCTCGGTGGAGGCCGCGCTCGTGGTCGCCCTGGTGGCGGCCGGCGGCCCGGTGGCCGTGGCGACCGCGGTGGTGCTGGCGTTCCGGATCATCACGGTCTGGCTGCCGCTGCTGCCGGGCGCGTTGACGCTCGGCGCGCTGGTGCGGCTGAAGGTGATCTGACGCGATGGCTGACACCGGGTGAGATGCCTTTCGGATCCGCGAGGCGGAGGCGGTCGTACCGCGGTGCACATCCGGACAATTCCCGTGGTGGCGGGGCCGGTCGTCGGCCGATCCACGCAGGTCCGGTGCCGATCAGCCGTGCGGATACGGCAGGATGAGCGGTCGCGCCCGACGTCGTACACACGTCCGGGCAGGCGTTGATCGTGCATGTCGAATTCGAGCAGGTGGCAAGGTGACGACACATCACATACGGCCCACGGGACCTGACATACGGTCCGTCGGTCGCTCCCCGCGTCCCTCGGGAGGCGACCGATGACCCGGACCCTCACCCTCGACGACTACCTGGTGGCCGGAATCACCCTGGCCGCAGGCCTGTTGGCCGCGTTCCTGCTGCGGCTACTGATGCGCTGGCTGGGCGGCCACGCGACGAAGACCCGCTGGGGCGGTGACGATGTCATCGTCGACACGCTTCGCTCGCTGGTGCCGTGGAGCGCGTTCGTCGGCGGGGCCGCTGCCGCGGCGGCGGTGCTGCCGCTGACGAAGACCGTTCAGCACAACGTGAACCAGTCCCTGACGGTGCTGTTCATCCTCGTCGCCACGATCACGTCGGCCAGGGTGATCGCCGGTCTGGTGCGGACGCTCGCCCAGTCCCGGGCCGGGGTCGCGGGCTCGGTCACCATCTTCGTGAACATCACCCGGGTCACGGTCCTCGCGATCGGCTGCCTGGTGATCCTCCAGACGCTGGGCATCCCGATCGCCCCGCTGGTCACGGCCCTGGGTGTCGGCGGTCTCGCGGTGGCCCTGGCGCTCCAGGACACCCTCGCCAACCTCTTCGCGGGCATCCACATCCTCGCCTCGAAGACGGTCCAGCCGGGCGACTACATCAAGCTGAGCAGCGGCGAGGAGGGCTATGTCGTCGACATCAACTGGCGGCAGACGACGATCAAGTCGCTCTCCAACAACCTGGTGATCATCCCCAACGGGCAGCTCGCCGGCACGAACATGACCAACTTCAACCAGCCCGAGCAGGACATGACGCTGCTGGTGCAGGTGGGTGTCGGCTACGACAGCGATCTGGAGCATGTCGAGCGGGTGACCAACGAGATCATCGCCGAGACCATGAAGGAGGTCGAGGGCGCGGTGCCCGACCATGAGCCGGCCGTGCGGTTCCACACGTTCGGTGACTCGCGGATCGGGATGACCGTGATCCTCGGGGTCGGGGAGTTCAGCGACCAGTACCGGATCAAGCACGAGTTCATCAAGCGGCTGCACAAGCGGTACCGGGCCGAGGGGATCAGTGTGCCGGTGCCCCGGCGGGCGATCACGCTCCAGACGGGTGGCGGCAGCGTGGAGATTCCCCACCAGCGGGAGTCCTCGGTCGAGGTCGCCCCCTAGGGTCCCTCGCCCCCGCCGCCCCTACCCGTCCCATCCCCAGGGGCTGCCGCCCCTTCGACCCCCTGGGTGAGTGGGTCGGTGCGGGTCCGGTGGGGGTTCTCGCGCGGTTCCCCGCGCCCCCAGGAGGGGCCTGCGGCCCTCCGAAGGCGAAAAGCATGGGGCGCAGCCCCCTGCTTTTCAAGGGCGC
>NZ_JBEOYO010000038.1:0-80989 GCF_040297125.1 Streptomyces sp. NPDC001868
AACGAGGTCGCGGAGCTCATGGCGACCGACTACTCGGAAGCCCTCATGGACGAGATGGGCAAGCTCCAGGAGGACCTGGACCACACGAACGCGCCGGGGCCCGCTGCGCGGGCAGGGGGCGGGCCGCTGCGCGGCACCGCCCCGGGATGGCTCAACTCGGTGCATCACCTGCGGCGTTGTGTAGGTATTGGGGTTTCGGGCCACTCCCTCCGCTGCGCTGCGGGGGGAGGCTGGCAACAAGAGGAGGGGGTGCGGCCGGTGGTCCGGATCGGCCAGGATGGATCTTGCCGTCATGACGGCAGGCCGTAGTGCCGTCACTGGCCTGACTACTGACGGTGCTTCAATCTTGGGCCCAGGATGGACTCTGGAATGGAGGCTGCATCACTCTGCATCACAGCTTGGACCTATGTAGCGTTGGCGGCTCCTGTGGACACCCCCTGCGGGGTGAACACGGGCCTGTCAACACCCGGGCGCGGGTGCGGCGCAACGCTGTGCGCCCGTCTCCGGGCCTCGCGAGGGTGGGCCCGAACCGAGGGAGCGGAGCGCGATGACCTGCGTAGACACTCGCTATGGGCGTGGTCCTGGCCGTGTTGCGTGCCACCTCTCGCCGGGCTCGCCGAGCCGCTCCGCGCGGGAGGCCAGCCACCCGCCCACCGAAGCCCCACACCCCCGCACGGGCCACATCTGACGAACCGTCACCCGCCTCGGGCGAATTCGGTCGGTCGCCCGAAACGCCGTTTCAGCCCTTATATAAGCGCGACCATAATCCCCTTCTGGCCTTTCTTAATTCCGCCTCATAAACAAAGTCCTGCTATAATATAGAGGTAAGGCATTAACCCCCAAAGGGAAGGAATATGCCATGACTAATGAATTCACGAAGGAGACTATAGGTGTTCGAATTGAGCGCAATGATGTACCTATTGGGTACGATTTATTATCTAATTTGCTTGTTTGAGAAGTTCGTTAATCGCAAGAAGTAAGACACGTGCTGGGGCCCCGGGTGTGTGCTCGGGGCCCCAGCACAGCCTTGCGTCCCGCTCTACGGGCAGCCGGCACCAGAAGCGCTCCCGTGCGCATGAGGACAACGGGCACCATCGACGAGGCGCTCGGCAGAAAGCCGTCGAGAGGCGGGGACCCCCGCACGAGATCTAGAACATCGACGAGGCGCACAAGGTCACGTCGGCCACCTTCAACGCACTGCTGAAGGTGATCGAGGAGCCGACGGAGCACCTCAAGTTCATCTTCGCGCCCGCCGAGCCCGTGTCCTGGACAAGCCATGCTCTTCGAGGAGGCCGAGTCCAGCATCGTGATGATCCGCCACAAGTAGGCGCTGACCAGGCGCAGCGCTCGGAACTGACCGGATCCTGGGCCGAGGAGCTGCGGCTGCCCGCCCGCGGCCCCGCCGACGCGCGCGAAAGGATCGTGGGCGCGCGATGAGGTGCTGCAGCCCTAGATCTAGTGGTGCGGCAGATACAACGTTGCAGGTCAGAACGTAACAATGGCCCAGAAGTTGTGGTCCCCCGGGTCCTAGGTTTCCGAGGGTCGGCCTATGCTTGGTCCCGTTCCTCCAAGGCACCTGCCCAGCGCTTCACCCACCGGTGAAGGGCCCGGCGCTAGCCCGGCCGGGCTACTCCCAGGCGCCACGGAGGTTCAGATGGAAGAAAAGACGACCGCTGACGAGGGTGACGAGCAGGCCGCCATCGAGCGGCGCCGGGAACGGCGCCAGCTCATCTGGCAGTTGCTGATCAACTTGTCGCCAACACTGGCGGACGTCGCCATCGACGTGGTGCAGCAGCTCTTCTAAGGGAGAGCACGAGGGGCGCGGTCGTACCAGGCCCGGGCAGCAGGAAGCCCGGCCGGATATCAGACGACCGGGCTCACTGCTGTATCGCTACGGAGGGCCTCTGACCTGGGTTGCAGCCCGGGGAAGGGGCCCTCTGGTGTGTAGACCGTGTATCTACACCCGCCTTCGATCGTACCCGTCCTCTGTAGCGTGGCCTACAGGGCAGTCTGCGCAGGTCAGGTCCGACGTTATTGAGTTATTGCGTACGCAATTGCGTACGCACTAGCGCTACCGCAGGTCAAGAACCGTCGCCCCGCTCTCGGCCGCTGTCGGACCGGCGCCCAGAGCGCTGCTGTGCAGCCGGGCGCCGCCGTCCTTCAGCGGCCGCCAGCGACGCCGAGCACGACGGTGAGGACGGCGGCCAGGGCGGCCACGGTGGCCAGGCCGGCGGTGACCGGACCGTTCAGCGACGGGCGGCGGTGGACCAGGTAGACGACGGCACTGACGGTCAGCAGAACAACCAGCACCAGCAGTAGGACGACCAGCAGCGCGAGCGTGGACAACGGGATTCCCCCTGGGATCGGATGTGGGTCTCGGCAGCAGGGGTCCGCGCGCGGCGGTGAAGATCATTCCGGCGAGGGCGGGCAGGGCTCCGGGACGTGGCGGGCACAGAGTGCTTCGCGCGGTAGTTAGCCCCGCAACTTTCGTGCTGACTCTGGCTACTCTTCGCCAGACCTCCTTGCCAGGCTCCGTCCGGGCGCTGTAGACGGGTGCGCCCGCTCATGGCTGAACCTGCGGGGTCTGGGCTCCCGAGGCCCCCGACCACGCACAGGCAGGGCCGGTTCACCGGGCGAGAATCGCGCCGACCAGCGTGGCCATGACGGCCACCGCGCCGAACGCGGCGCCGAGCGGCTGACTCCACGACGGGTGGCGGTGGACGACGTAGGCGGCGCCGACCGCGAGCAGCACCACGACGACGACCAGGAGCAGCGCGACGAGCAGAGCAAGCGTGGACACGAACGGTTCCCCCTCGGGATTCGGGCACACCCCCGGAGGAGGCGTGCGGACGGTTGGGCGGTACAGGGGCGGAACTCCCTTGGCCCTTGCGGGGCGTGGAGGCGTCCCGGACAGGGCGGCTCAGGGTGCCTGGCGCGCGGGTTAGCCCCGCAACCCCGCTCTGACCAGGCCGTTTACAGTGCGTGTGTTCCTGGTCACAGGAGTGGCGAACGTAAGCGACTTGCTCCGCTGAAAACAAGACCGACCATGGCACCCACGCGGCCGCCATTCGATGCTTCTGACCTGCAAAAACGCTCGCCTGAAACTCTTGAATGCCTGCCGCCGGTCCGGTACGCCCCAGGTAGACGGGGGGCGTATGGCATCCTCACCCGGTCACCGGAAGAGGCCGCCGCAGGAATAGCGCGGCATTGGCCGCAGAAGGACTGTCGAGCCATGGATGCGTACGCGGACCGGAGTTCACCCCGGCATACAGTGCGCGACCGCAGGTCAAAGACCTATGCGCAGGTCAGGACCGGTTGTTGCCCGCCGTGGCGAGGGGCGCGGGTGACGTAGGCGGCTTGCTCCACCGGAAACGAGGACAAGTCGGTTGCCCCTCAGGGTTCGGGCACGCCCCGGAACGAGGACGTGCGGTGGTTGGACGGTGGGGATCTTCCCTCCACTGCGCCCCTGTGCCACGGGGCCCCTTGAGCCACGGGAAGGAAGGAGGCCCAGACAGGACGGCGCCAGGATCACGGATGCAGGAGTTAGCCCCGCAACCCAGCCCTGACCAGCCCGTTCACGGCCTGGCGGTCCTGGCCACAGGGCGGCAAGACGTGGCGGGTGGCGTCGACTCTTCCCCCGCCTGCGGGCCCACCAACAACGTGAGGTACTCGCCTGCGGCCAAGCCGGTCTCGGGGAGCGGGAAGTTCACTGCCTCGCACGCGCACGACACGCGCGCTCATTGGGACCCGCCACCGCGCCAGGCCGGGGCGGTGAAGAAGAACTTCACCGCCCGCTTCCCGGCGGACCGCCAGGAGCCGCCGGAGGTGAACCCGGCGCGGTGGTGCGGAGCTGGCAGCGGGGGCGGCCAGGATGGGCGGATGACCGACCGCCGCCCGCTGGGCACCGGATGCGACCGAGCCGACCTGTCCCGCACGGGAGACACCGAACTGCCGGACGCGCCGCGCGCCCGGCTCGCCGCCGAACGCCTCGACGTCCAAGCAGCCACGGCCCCGGCACCCGCACGGCCGGCCGGACGCCGCGCCCTGGGCACCGGGGCGGGTGCCGATGGGGCGCGCCCTCACGCGCACGTACGCGTGCACCGCCCCACGACAGTGACCACGCCCCCGGCTCATTGCCCAACCAGCGAAAACACCCCGGCCTGACAAGCCGCCACTGGGTACGGGGCGGCCTGGCCCGGCTGTCACAGCCCCGGTGTCACCGCGTCGGTCACGGCCGCGGTCACTGCTCGGGGACACCCACCCACTGACACCAAACCGGCACATCGCACAGCACCGTCACCGGGATCCGGCGGTGACGATGGAGGTGACGGCGGTGATGAGGATCGCCGCGGTGGCCAGGGCGACCGTCACCGGCTGGGTAAGCACCGGCCGACGGTGAACGGCGTACGCCACAGCGCCGACGACTAGCAGGCTGACCAAGATCAGCAGCAGGCCAACCAGCATGGTGAGTGTGGACATGGGGGCGGGTTCCTCTCAGCGGGAGGCGCACCTGGGTGGGGGTGCGTGGGTGAGCGATTGCGTTCGTTGTCCGCGTCGCTGCGGTGGCGGGGGGCATGTGCTCTGCTGACCGCGGGACAAGTGACCGGGCGTTGCCCTTCGACTCGCTTCCCGCGGTCAGGTGTTGTGGGTGTCAGTTGGGCTGCGAGGGAAGCCGATACTCGTACTTGCGGGGCCGCAGGTCTTCTTCGGCGGGTTCCCAGTTCGGGTAGAGGGTGACGGTGTCGCCGGTGGCGGTGTAGGGGTCGGTGCGGGTGTCGACCTTGATGTCGCTGACGACATACAGGTCGACCGTGTTGTTCGCGTCCCGGGCGTGGAGGACCTCGTTGATGGTCAGTTCCACGCTGGTGGGTGCGCCGGTGGTGCCCTTGACTTCGACGTGTCGTTCCTCGGTGCCCCGGGTGCAGCGCAGGTCGTAGGGCTTGCCCAGGCGTTCCACGGTCCAGCCGCGGTTTTCGTAGTGGGCGACGGCGTGGTCTTCGGCGTGCTTCTCGATGGCGGTGCGCTTTTTGGGGTCGGAGATGTAGCCGGCTCCGCGGCGGCGACGCTGGGGTTTCTTCTTGCCGTCGACCTGGTCGGCGGTGAAGCCGGGGGACTTGTCGAGGGGAACGACTTCGGGCTTGGCGGGGTCGACGGGGATGCCGGCTCGCTGCAGGAGGGGCAGTGCGGGCATCGGCACGAGTTTGCCCATGCCGCGGTCGGTGCCGGAGCGGCGGATGGCGTCGCTGCCGGCTTCGGTGAGGGGTCCGTCGGGGCCCAGGGGGACGTCGGGGAGGACTGCCAGGGGCTCGATGCCGAAGCGGCAGGGGTACTTGATGCGCTGCTCTGCTTCTTCGTCGGGCCAGTGCCAGGCGGTGCCGGTGTAGAAGTCGCTGCGGACCTCGAAGAGGTAGAAGGTGGCGGTCTCCTTCAGCCAGTTCTCCAGTTGGACGCGGGGGGAGGCACCGGTGGCCAGGACGGCGAAGCGCGGGCGGGCGCCGTCGTACTCGGGCTTGGTCTCGGGGAATCCCCAGGAGCAGGTTTCGATGCCGTACTCGAGGTTGCGCTGGGCTTCGGTGCTCTGACCGACGTGAACCATGAGGAAGAGACTGGGAGTTGCCATGCAGGGCATCATAATGGAGTCACTACGCAGCGGTCGATATGGTTCTGATCTTGCCCGAGGGGCGGGTCACCGTGGCTGAGCCGGTCGATCGCTGTGCTGGGGAACTTCGCTGACGGGGCGTCGGTTCAAGCAGCGAGGGGGCGTGGTGATGGTGGGTTGCTGCTGCCGCCCTGGGGATGGAGAGGGGACGTGGCGGAGCAGATGGCAGCTGTGGCGGGCGGGGTCACGCGTGTGGCACCGGTGGAGACGGCCTCGGCCGCATGGCCGGGGGCGGCAGTGGCGTGTGCTGCCGCGGGCCGGGTGCGGGACATCGCCGCGGTAGTCAGTGATGCGTCGTTCCTCGGCCAGTGCGCAGCCCGGTACCAGGCGTCGGGGTTCGGGGTGCCGGGCGATGCGGAGACGCGCAGTTGGCGCCGCTCGTGGCCGCCGCTGATGGAGGCGCTAGTGCGGGCGGGGCTGGCGGATCTGCAGGTGTATCTGGAATACGGGACGCCAGGCGGGAGCCGGCGCCTGGACGCCCTGCTGATGGGAGTCGGCCCGGACGGTGCGCTTGTCCTGGTCGTGGTCGAGCTCAAGCAGTGGCAGACCTGCCGCATCCTGGACGGCCAGCGGGTTATGCGCAGCGACGGGGAGGTGACGGTCCACCCGGTCTACCAGGTGGCGGCCTACCGCAGCTTCTTCCAGCACTGGCTGCCCGCCGACGCGCCACGGTTGCAGGCGCGTGCGGTCGTGGTGCTGCACAACGCCACCGCCGCGCAAGCAGCAGTGCTGCGGCCTGCCGCCCCTGCGGTCGCCGACATTCCCGTGCTGAGCGCTGAGGACCTGTCCGCGCCCGCCGGGCAGCTGGCGGGGATGCTGCGGTGCGCGGACGTGCGTGCACCGGGCCGCGCCGAGGTCAGCGCGTTCGAGGGCGTCCGGTGGACGCCCTCGAACCGGCTGCTGGACCACGTCGGCTCCGTCCTCGAAGGCAACAGTGCCTTCGCCCTGGTGGGCGATCAGCAAGACGCGTTCGTACGGATCAACGCCGCCGCGTCCCGCCACTTGCCCGCCCCGGGCTCACCGAAGGCACCCGACGAGGCCGGGGCCGTCATCACGGTGCGCGGCGGCCCGGGCAGCGGCAAAACCGCGCTCGCCGTACGGCTGCTCGGTCGTCTGATGCGCGCCCACTCCGGGACCCGTCCCCGTTTCATCACCCCCTCCGGCACCCTGCGGGCCCACCTCCTGGACGCCACCCGCGGACACGCCGCAGCCCGCGAGCTCTTCCCTCCCGCCGGCTCCCTGCACAGTGCCGCGCGCCAGGCGGGCGCCCTCGTCATCGACGAGGCGCAGCGCATCAAACGGGGCGGTGCCAGCGCACTGCCACCGGACCTGGCCACGGTCGTGGAACACGTGCCGCTGGCCGTCATCTTCCTCGATGAGCGGCAGATCATCCGCCCCGACGAAGGCACCACCGTCGACGAGATCCACGCCGCCGCCCGGCAACTGGGACGTGTCCACCACCACCTGGAGCTCACCGGCTCCTTCCGCTGCAGCGGCTCAGCCGCCTACACCGCCTGGGTGGATGCCCTGCTGTACGGCGAGCCGATGCCATGGACCGGACAGGCCGGCTACGACCTCTCCCTGGCCGAGGACCCCTTCCAGCTCCAGCAGTGGATCGAACAGGCCACCACCGCCGGGCACACCGCCCGCACCACCGCCGGCTTCTGCTGGCCCTGGACCCGCACCCGCACCCGCGGCGCCACCACCCTCCCCCTCGACATCGAGATCGAAGTCCCCGCCACGAGCCCCAGCCCCGCTCGAATCTGGCGCGGCGCCTGGAACGCCGCCACCGCCCTTACCGACCCCGACGGCAACCCCCTCGCCCCCCATAGCCAGCTGTGGGCCAGCCACACCGGCGGACACCAGCAGATCGGCTGCATCTACACCGCCCAAGGCCTCGAATACCAGCACTCAGGCGTCATCATCGGCCCCGACCTCACCTGGAAAGACGGCCGCTGGCACGCCCACCCCGAAAACAGCCGCGACAAAGACCTCCGCCACCTCACCCCCGAGCGATACCTCCCCTACGCCCTCAACACCTACCGCGTCCTCCTCACCCGCGGCACCCACACCACCCGCATCCACACCACCGACGCCACCACCCACCACATGCTCGCGAGCCTTGTCCACCTGGGTAGGTAGCAGCAGACGCGAAAAAGCGCCGGACGTTGAGTCCGGCGCTGATTCTCTGCGGCTACCGCTTGTCGTGGCGGTTGCCGAACAGGATGTGGACAACGGGCAGGGCTCCGATCACCACAGCCAGGGTCCAGATTCCCTGCCAGGGCATCTGGAGGTCCACGGAGATCTTGAGCAACACCAGGGGGCCGACGACGGAGCCCACGAGGCCCAGGATGCGGGTCGAGGCGTTGATCATCTGTCCGGTGTGAGGGCCCGGCACACGCATTGCGGCCTTGAACTGCGCCTTCGTGACCTCGATGGCCACCTGGGCGTCGCTGCTGGGCATCTCTTCCTGGCCGACGGGGGTCGTCCAGGTCTGCGCTTCGGCCTGGGCCGACGGCTGTTCGCCGCCGCGGCCCGGAACAGCGGCCTGTGCAGAATTGTCGATCATAGGGCTGGGTCCTCCAAGGCGGTGATCGAACTGCGCACCGCGAATCGGCGCGCGACTCAGCTCGATCAGTCATCCCAGCCAGCTGCTCGCCCCTACGTGTCGTAGAGGGCCGAGTAGCGGGCTAGGAATCTCCCGCCCAACCGCTGGCATGAATGAAGCCGCATGTCGGATCCCTTCTGATCAATTTCGATGCACGGCGGTTGCCGCGGTCACAGCATACAGGCAATAGGACCGCTAAGTCACCCGTACATCACCAGATTGGTGCGCTCTCTTGTGGGGACCCTCCTGACCGGCGGCCCTGCGTCGCATGCAGGGGTCACCGAAGATCGACCAGCACCGAGGCCGCAGCGGCCGCTTTTTAACGCCCCAGCTGGCGTCTGCAGGACATCGGCCGTGTCCTCGGGCGGTCGGGCCCTCGACTGGCTCACCGAGTGGATGGGGCGATACACCTGCCTGGTCGGGGACGCCATGGACTAGCGGAGCGCACCCATCCTGACAGTTCGGAGCACCAATATGGTGGCTTTCAGGTGTAGTGATGTCATGATGGAGGGGCAAGGGGTGCCCGGCAGGCACCCGCCCGCGCTCTTAAGGAGGCTGATATGACACGTCAAGCGGACAAGCTTCATGCCGTACGCACGGAGAGTGAACGCTTCACCGTCACGCTCATCGCCACAGCAGCTCAGGCCGTCGCCAGGCTCATGCAGATCACCGGCCTGTCAAAGACCGACGTCATCAACCGGGCCGTACAGGTCTATGCCTTCCTCGCCCAGCAAATGGCCGAGGGCAAGGAAATCTACCTGCGCGACGAAGAGGGCAACACAGAACGAGTCCACATCGTCTGAGCAGCATCGCGTCCGCACCCCGGTTGAACACAGTGACGCCATCCGCCCGGCGCCCAAAGGCCAGACTCGCGACCGCCCCAGCCCCCCGCAGGTGCGCCGATGACCGGCACTACCGTCCGGTCATGGACTGGAACTTCACCGACGACGAGCTCTTCTTCTGCGGCGGGTGCGGCGACGACGACACCCCCAACCCGCGGGTCCCGCGTCAGGACAACACGCTGTGCGTCCGCTGCGACAGAACCGAGCGGCAGGTCCGCCGGTACCGGATCACCGTGCCACGGATGAACGCCATCATGCGCTTCCAGAGCGACGTCTGCGCCCTGTGCAAGGAAGCCCCGCCGATCGACTACTCCCCCGACACCGTCAGCTTCTGGCACATCGACCACGACCACCGCTGCTGCCCGGCCGGCGGCTCATGCGGGCGGTGCGTCCGCGGCCTCCTGTGCCTTCCCTGCAACGCCACCCGCCTGCCCGCCTACGAACGCCTCCCCGACGTCCTCCGCGACAGCCCTCGCTTTAACACTTACCTCAACAGCCCACCCGCCCGGCACCCTGAGGCCCGCCCCACCCCGCGAGACCATGCCAGCCCCCGCAACTCCTACAGCTCCATCATCGACGCCTTCTTCACCGCCGCGGACCATCCCGAGGGAAACACCCGCAGCCTCTAAACGCCGGCGGCTGGCATATCAGCCCTCGGGGGCCGGTCCGGGGTCGCGACGTTCGCCCACCCCGAGCGCACGACCAGGCAAATCGCCCTTTGCGAGCAGCAGGGCTCAGCAACCGTCATGCCGCAGCTGCTGCGCCAGCCGATCCGAAGACGTCGTCGAAGCGGTGCGCTCGCTCTGTGCGTACGAGGTGGAAGGCTCCGCTGCGGTGGCGCATGGCGTGGGCGGTGTAGTGGATGACCTCGGCCGGGGTGAGGACTTTCAGGTCGCCGAAGACGTAGTACAGCGGGGTCGGGGCGTGGGCCGCGGTGAAGAAGAGGCCGGCGTTGACGGTGTCGGTGCTGATGGCGTAGCGGTCGGTGTCGGTGCTGGGCATGCGGTCTTTTGCGTCGATGGTGATCAGATCGCTGCCGCGGGCGGCGATCAGGTCGGGGAAGTGCCGCAGGGCGGAGCAGGTTCGACGCAGGGCGTCACGTACGGCGGGCGGGTAGGTGCCCTGTCCGCAGGGATGGACGGTCCAGCCGCGTGCTTGCAGAGCGGCCGCTACCCGGTGTTCGTGCGCATCGCCTATCGCTTTGCGGTCCTGCCACTGCCTCACCGCGGTGCCCCCTCGAGTAAGTTCAGCAACCCACATGAGTGATACGAAGTGCTCACTGTTCGTACTACCCATCCGGTGGCTATGATGCCCCTCATGGCGGCATACGTTGACCCACGCTTTCGTCCCACGCTCTGGCCGGGAACTCCTGTGCCCGCACCGGAGTTGAGGCCCGTGCTCGGGGCGCGGGCCGACGGCGAATGGATCGTCTGGGAGCCCCATCTCCGATCCGAGGGGGAGGCCGTTGCGCTGCCGGAGGACTTCTACCTGCGTGAATTCATGGAACTCGACCCTGCGGATCTCGACGCCGTGGCCGCCGTGATGCGCGCCTACGGATCCCTGGGCGGCAACATCACGACAGGCGGCTGGGGCGAGGAGGAGTACGAGCGGCTCAAGAAGCTCACCGAGCGCAAACACCCGGTCCGCGGGCCGTTCTGCCTGCACGGCGAACTGGCCACCCTCTACGTCACGCAGGCCCAGGCAGCCATCACCACCTGGCTGGCCCTGCGGCGCGAGGGCGGCCTCGACGCGCTCGTCGAAGCCGAGGTCTCCGAGGAACAACTGGCGCAGTGGCAGTCCGACAACACGGACGGGGACAAGGTGTGGCCGCGCGACCTGGACCATATGCGGGAGATCGTCCTGGGAATGAGGATCAGCGGCCTGGTGGATGAGCTGAACGCCGCGCTCTCGCCGTTCAGTATCGGCATCGGCGGCCTGACGGACCGCTACCCCAGCGTCCTCTCGGTTGTCTTCCTCCAGCTGTACAACCACCTCGCCGAGGACGCCACGATCCGCGAGTGCGCGAATGAGACCTGCCGCCGCAGCTTCGTACGCCAGCGCGGGCGCGCCGAGTACGGGCAGAACCGCACCAGTGGCATCAAGTACTGCACCCGCGAATGCGCCCGCGCCCAGGCGCAGCGTGAACTGCGCCGGCGTCGCAGACAGCAGACCCTGGCGCTCCAACAGCCGCCGACCGAGAACCCGCTGCCGCAGGACGGCCCGGAGCCCGTCGGCCAGGCGGGAGACGAGCGATGATCAGTCTGCGGGAACACCAGGCGGAGGCCGTCTCGCGGATCCGGAAGTGGGCGGGGTTCCCCGTACGGGCGTCCGCGCCCGCTCGTGGACTCCGTGTCACGGTGGTCTCCGCGACCGGCTCCGGAAAGACGATCACGGCCGCGTGGGCCGCGCTGGAGTGCTTCCGCGGCGGGCGGATCCTCGTCATGGTCCCCACCCTCGACCTGCTCGTGCAGACCGCCCAGGCGTGGCGGAGGGTCGGCCACAACGGGCCGATGGCCGCGATGTGTTCGCTGGAGAAGGACGAGGTCCTGGAGCGGCTCGGTGTGCGGACCACCACGAACGCGATCCAGCTGGCGCTGTGGGCGGGGAAGGGGCCTGTGGTTGTGTTCGCGACGTACGCCTCGCTCGTGGACCGCGAAGACCCCGAAGATGTGACGGGCCGGGCGAAGGTGAGCGGGCCGCTGGAGGCCGCCCTGGCGGGCGGGGAACGGCTGTACGGACAGCGAATGGCTCCGTTCGACCTCGCCGTCGTCGACGAAGCCCACTCAACCACCGGTGATCTCGGGCGGCCGTGGGCGGCGATCCACGACAACAGCCGGATCCCCGCGGACTTCCGGCTCTACCTGACCGCGACCCCGCGCATTCTCGCCTCCCCCCGCCCGCAGAAGGGCACCGACGGCCGCGAGCTGGAGATCGCGACGATGGCCAGCGACCCGGACGGGCCGTACGGTGAATGGCTGTTCGAGCTCGGGCTGTCGGAGGCCGTCGAGCGGGGCATCCTCGCCGGGTTCGAGATCGACGTGCTGGAGATCCGCGACCCCTCCCCCGCCCCCGGACTGCCGGAGGAAGCACTGCGCGGGCGGCGCCTGGCACTGCTGCAGACCGCCCTCCTGGAACACGCCGCCGCACGCAACCTCCGCACCGTCATGACGTTCCACCAGCGGGTCGAGGAAGCCGCCGCGTTCGCGGAGAAGATGCCGCGGGCGGCCGCCGACCTGTACTCGGCCGAGGTCTCCGAGGAGGCCCTGGCCGACGCGGACGCCCTGCCGAAGTCGTCGATCGACGCCGAGTTCTACGAACTAGAAGCCGGCCGCCACGTGCCCCCGGAGAGGGTGTGGTCGGCCTGGCTGTGCGGCGACCACCTCGTCGCCGAACGCCGGGAGGTCCTGCGGCAGTTCGCCGACGGCATCGACGCCGGCAACAAGCGCGTACACCGGGCCTTCCTCGCCTCCGTGCGGGTCCTCGGCGAAGGCGTCGACATCGTCGGCGAGCGCGGCGTGGAGGCGATCTGTTTCGCCGACACCCGCGGCTCCCAGGTCGAGATCGTCCAGAACATCGGCCGCGCCCTGCGCCCGAACCCCGACGGCACGAACAAGATCGCCCGGATCATCGTGCCCGTCTTCCTCAAGCCCGGCGAAGACCCGACCGACATGGTCGCCTCCGCCTCGTTCGCACCCCTGGTAGCGGTCCTCCAGGGCCTGCGCTCGCACTCGGAACGCCTCGTCGAGCAGCTCGCCAGCCGGGCGCTGAGCAGCGGGCGGCGGCAAGTGCACGTGAAGCGGGACGAGGACGGGCGGATCATCGGCACCACGTCCGAAGAAGAGGGCGGGCAGGACGAGGCCGAGGGCGCGGTGGAGTCAGCGCTGCTGCACTTCTCCACCTCGAGGGACGCGGCGACGATCGCGGCGTTCCTGCGCACCCGGGTCTACCGGCCCGAGTCGCTGGTGTGGCTGGAGGGCTACCAGGCCCTGCTCCGCTGGCGCAAGGAGAACGGAATCACCGGTCTGTACGCCGTCCCGTACGACACCGAGACCGAGGCCGGCGTCACCAAAGCGTTCCCGCTGGGGCGGTGGGTCCACCAGCAGCGGCGCACCTACCGTGCGGGTGAACTCGACCCCCACCGCAAGATGCTGCTCGACGAAGCCGGGATGGTGTGGGAGCCCGGCGACGAAGCCTGGGAGAACAAACTCGCCGCCCTACGCTCCTACCGGCGCGCCCACGGCCACCTCGCCCCCAGACGCGACGCCGTATGGGGCGACGCCGACAGCGAACTGGTCCCGGTCGGGGAACACATGGCCAACCTCCGCCGAAAGGACGGCCTCGGCAAGAACCCGCAGCGCGCCGCAACGCGGGCCACGCAGCTGGCCGCGATCGACCCCGACTGGAACTGCCCCTGGCCACTGGACTGGCAACGCCACCACCGCGTCCTCACCGACCTCGCCGCCGACGAACCCCACGGAACCCTCCCCGACATCCAGCCCGGCGTCCTCTACGAAGGCGACGACCTCGGCAAATGGCTGGCACGGAAACGCGAGGCGAGCACCTGGGCGCAGCTGTCCACCGAGCAGCAGGAACGGCTGTCCCAACTGGGCGTGAAGCCCGTCCAGCCGCCGTCTCCGGCCCCTGCGGCCAAGGGCGGAGGGAAGGCTTCCACGGCCTTCAAGCGGGGTGTTCAGGCCCTCGCCCAGTACATCGACCGCGAGGGACACCATCGTGTCCCGAGGGGGCACTCAGAGGAGATCGCGGTAGAGGGCGAGGCCGCGCCTGTAGCGGTCCGGCTTGGGGTGTTTATGAGCAACACCAAATCCAGGCGGGACAAGCTCACCCACGACCAGCGCACCGCACTCACCGCACTCGGCATCGACTGGGCGTAGTAGCCCCGAGTTTGCTTCCCCGTCGAGCCGTGGCTGGTGACCCGTAACGAGTGAGGCCGACTGATTATGGGAGTTGCTGTGAGGCCGACTTCCCGATGCCAGTAGGAAACGTGAGCGGTGCGTGGCGCCTGGGGGCAGGCGGTGATTCCTGTCCCCAGGCGCGCACGGGGCATCCGCGGCAACGGACGTGATTCCCCTCGACGCTGCGGCGTGCTGTCCGGACCAAGGGATAACAGGCCGCGTCGCCCGGCTTCTCAGCCCGAGGGCGGCGACTGGAATTATCTTCGGTTCCGCGAAGGTGTTGCAACAGCGGCAACGTGCTGCCGAATGCCGGCGGACGATCGCAGACAACCTAGGCTGTGATCTGCGCAGATGTGCGGGGTTGTCCGGCTGGGCTGTCACGGTGGCGGACAACGGGTACACAGCGCGAACACGCCAGCCCCGGGGGCAGTACGCATCCGGAAAACGAGGGTGGGCGATCTGCTGTCGGCCGGGTTGCCCACCTGCAAAAGTGGACCATGCGTCGCGAGCGGCAACTCATGACGCCACGTCAACTATGTCCGGACCAAGGGATCTTTCTTCATGCACACGTGCCGCATTCACCTGCCCAAAGGCAGCAGTATCGACCTTCCCGGCTACCTGCCGGTGATCGTCATCGTCGTCGTCTTCGTCCTTCTCGGCTACGACATCAGCGCAGCCATCGCCGCGGTGATCGCCGTGGGAGCCGCTGCCCGGGAACTCGGGCGCACCGCCTGAGTCTTCCCGTCTCGGTCTGATGTCCGCTTCGGCGGTGCCACCAGTGGTGGCACCGCCGCTTGTCGCATACCGGGAAAGGGGTGCGGCCATCCATGGCACGACCTGAAAAACCTATCGCCCTTGATGCTCCGTTCGCCGCTTTCGCTCTGCAGCTGCGCGCTCTGCGCCGACAGGCGGGCAACCCGACCTACGACGCCATGTATCGGCGGATCGACGGCATGGTGTCGGTGACCACGCTCGCCAAGGCCGCCGCCGGCGACCGTCTTCCCTCACTTGAGGTGACTCTCGCCTACGCGACGGCGTGCCACGGCAACCAGCAGCACTGGACGGAACAGTGGCTGCTCGCGCAAGGAGACGCTCTGCCGTCACAGGCAGGCGCCTGGGCCGCTGTGCCGCCCACCGCGAGCACAGCGGCGTCTGCGGCAGATTTCGTCGAAGCCCTGCGCCAGCTGAGGCTGTGGGCCGGCCTGCCCTCCTACACCCAGCTCGCCCGCCTGGCCGGACTGGGCCGCACCACTCTGTGCGACGCGCTGGCCCCCGGGCGCGCCAGTCTCCCCAGCCGCGACGTCGCCTCCCGTCTGGTGCTCGCATGCATGCGCCATGCCTACGCGAACCGGTCATGGCTCAGTCAGGACGTGCCGATCGCCGTCACCGCCGAACAGGCACAACGCGCTTTCCTGCACATGTGGCACCAGATCGCCTCGCAGGAACTCGCCCGGCGTCACGTGTCCGAAACCGGTATCTCCGCAACGCCCCGCCCTTCAGCCACCGTGAGGCCCACGCGTCCGCCTGTCCGCCCAGCAGAGGAAGAGTCCGGCACGGTCAAGGAGCAGCAGTACGTCGGGCTCATCGACAGACACGAGGTCCTCACGAACCGCAGCATCCGGCCCGAGATGCAGGAACTCGCTGGCGCACTGCGCTCGCTGTTCGCCTCGCTGGAGATATCGGTGCGACGCTACGCCGCCCACACCTATGTGGCTCCCGGCACTCTTTCCCGATATCTCAATGGCCAACGCGTCCCCCCGCGGTCGTTCATCGAGGACTTGATGCGCACAGTCCGGGAGTCCGGTGCGCCGCTCTCCGAGCACGCACAAGAGCGCCTGTTCGAGCTGCACGAGAACGCTCTGCGTTCCTCCCCCTACCCCGGCGACCAGCTCAGTCTGCTGAGCGCCCGGCATGAAACCGCCCAGCGGCACATCAGGGAACTTCAGGAAGAGATCCGCCGGCTCAGGGACGGATGACTCTGTCACCACGCCTGTACCGGCTCGGCCGGCCCGGGGCCTTGCGGCGACTGGCAGTCACCCGGCGGCAAGGCCTCCAGTGGAGGTGTAGCGGGTGGCGGCCTGGACGCTGAGTCCGAACAGCTCGCAGATCATCGGCACGTCGCCGTCGGCGGAGCGGACCTCGTCGAGGATGCGGTCGGCCCGCAGCAGGTCGCTGGAGGCGGGGTACTGGCGGTACAGCCAGGGATGGCTGACGGCCGTGGTGGTCAGGGCGGTGCGGCTGGTGACGAAGAAGTGCGGGTTGGCGGTGTTCGGCCAGCGCCGGTTGCGGTGGGCGAGGTAGGCGGCCAGGCGTACGCGGACCGGTTCGGCGAGTGTGATGGTGCGGGCGGGCAGGTGCAGGCGGCCCGCCTGTAGGTCGCGGGCGTCGTTGAGGGTTAGGTGGCGGATCTCGGCGGCGCGCAGGGCGTGGAAGGCGATCAGGGCGGTGATCGCGGCTGTCGCCGGCTTGGGTGAGGTGAGGGCCTGGCGGATCGGGGCGGTGTCGGCGGGCAGGGGGATGGTCTGGGGGGCGGTGCCGACGCGGAGGTGGACGGCAGGGTTGCAGCGGATGATCCGGTGGGCGTGGAGCGCGGTGAAGACGGCACGCAGGCCGGAGGCGGTGTGGACGCGGTCGGTGCCGGTCAGGCGGCAAGCGGCCAGGTGGTCGCGGAGCTGGGCGGGGGTGACGTCTGTGAGGTCGTGGGTGCCGGCGTCGGCGAGGCGGGTGAGGACGGGCAGGGCGAAGTGCAGTTGATGGCGGACGGTTTTCGGGGAGCGGGGCAGGCTGCGCGGGGGCTGGAGGCTGCCGTGCAGGCGGATGGTCATCCAGTGGAGGAGCTGGCCGGTCATCGGTTCGGGCAGGAGGGCGGTGGTGCGGGCGAACCAGGCGTCGATGGCCGGGGTGCGGTCGTCCTCGTCGAAATGGTGGGCGGCGAGGAACTCGTGCAGGAGGCGGGCGGGCAGGCCGATGCCGGTCAGCTGGTGGATCAGGCTCGCCGGGACGGGAGCGCCAGGGGTGTCCTGCAGGGTCAGCAGCAGACGCAGCCCGGTGCGGGCCCGGGCCGTGGTGCTGCGGGCCCAGCCGCGGGCAGCGGCCCAGGCGGCCAGTTCCTGGCCCAGCCACTGGGCCAGGACCGGGTCGGCCACCGCGTTGTGCCCGCCCGCCGCGAGGTCGCGGGGCGGCGCAGGGAAGAGGGCCAACTGCCGGTGCACGGCCGGGGCAAGCGGAGCCAGCAGGCCGTCGGCGCCCGGGCCGGCCCCCGGGCCGGGGGCGGGGCGGCGTTCCTGGGGGCGGGTGCCCGCGATGGACAGCTGCACCCAGCCGCCCTCGAGGGCCCGGGCGTAGGACAGGTGCACGTTTCCCGTCGTGCGACGCAGCCGGGCGCGCTGCAGCCAGCACATCCGGCAGGCCCTGTCACGGTTGAGGGCGACGGTGCGCCCGCACCACACGCACGGCCCGCCCGGCCCGGACTTGGAGAACTTGCGGTGCCAGCTCAGGCAGCCCCAGCACCGCCACCGCGACGCCCTGCTCGTCCCCCACGCGAAACAGTCCGGACACGACCCTCGGCGCTCCGGTGACCAGGGATGGCAGCCGGCGCACAAGCCCTGGTGGTAGAAGAAGCCTGCCCTCCCGCATGCCGCGCACGGCGGCGGAACATGCGGTCCCCCGGGAAGACAGGTGAAGCAGACATCGACCCGCGGCACGGTGAACGCCACCGGCCGGATCCCACACCACGCACACACCGCCGGCCGGCCCGAGCGGCGGACGAGTTCCCTCACCGGCTCCGCCTCCCGCCCGCTGCCCCTCGCACCCAGCGCCGCACGTCCGGCAGGCTCGGCCCGGCGCCGCATCAGCCGCCCCCTCCCCGCTGTGGAACCACCCGCTCTTTCGCGGACACGCTCCCGCAGCCCGGCCGGGAGCAGTTGGCAGGGCGGCACACCCCGACCCTCCTGCAGCTCTGGGAGCCGCCCAGGGCGCTGGAGGGTGAGCTGCCTACACCGGCGGCAGTGACGGCCGCACCACGCCGCATCCGCCGATACCCTCCCCTGTTCCCCGGACGCCGATGGCCGGTTCGCCACCGGACCACGCCAAGACGTCTTCCGCTGCTGCGAGCGGCCCGGCCGGATGCGGCGCCCGGCCGGCAGGCGGATCCAGGACGAGCAGGCCGGCCGCGTCGCAGCGCAGCACCCGGCACAACACGGCCAGATCGTCCAGCCTCACCGACACCGGCGCCACCGTCGCCGACCACAGCACCGACATCTTCCCCGCGCTGATCTCCAGCCCCGCCTCCGCCAGCAGCCGGCGCATCTCCACCGCCTTGAACACGCCCCGCTCGGCCGCCCTCAGCCGCAGTTCCCACCGCACCCGCCCCACCCGCCTCCTCGTTCCCCACGCTCACAGCCGGCCCGCAGCCGCATACGGATCCGGGCCCAGCAGGCGCCCGGCGACCCGGGCGTTCGCCTCCCGCCAGCACCACTCGATCCGCTCGGCAGGCACATGGACATACCGGGCCGTCGTCGACAGCCACACATGCCCCAGCAACGCCCCGACCGCCTCCAGCCCCAGGCCCTGCTCGTACAGATGGGTGGCGCAGAAGTGCCGCAGCGGGTGGGGCGTCAGCCTGCCCGACCACGCCGGCAGCCACCGCGCGACCGCTCCCGCCAGCCCCTGCCGCAAGGTCACCGCGCACGCCGCACCCCATCCGCCGCCAGGCGCGCGGCGCCGGCTCGGCAACAGCACCGCCCGCCCACCCGCCGGCCCGTCGCCGAACTGCGGCCGTACCTCGGCCAGCCACCAGGCCAGCAGCCGGTCAACCCCGTCGATCGCCGGCACCAGCCGCTGCCTGGGCCCACTGCCCCTGGCGCCCTTGCCCCAGCGCACGTGCAGGACCCCGTGCGCGCCCACCTGGGGATACCAGTCCCCCACCTCAAGGCGGACCGTCTCGTTGATCCGCAAGCCCACCCGCCGCCACAGCGACGCCGCCACGTAATCCCGCGCGGCCACCAAAAAGCCCCGACCCAGCGTGTGCGGCAGCGACGCACGCCACGCGCCGAAGAGAGCCTCCACCTCCCCCGCCGAGGGCGGGATACGCACCCCCACCCGGGCCAGGCGCCGGGGCCGGTTGAACTCATCGACCGGCCGCGGCACCGGCCCGCCCGTCACCTCCCGGACCAGCCGCCCGTGCCGGGCCTCGACGAAGGCGTAGAACCGGTACACCGCCTGCGCCATCTGCCCCCGCGTGACCGTGCCCGCGCCACGATCCCGGGCAGCGGCCAGCCAGCCGTCCACATCCCCGGGCCCCACCTCCCACACCGGGACCTGAGCGAACGCCAGCAACTCCCCCAGCCACGACCGCTGCTGACCCACCCACCGGTCCGTCGCACCCCGCGCGGCCAGCGCCAGCACGAACTCATCCACCCACCCGGCCCCGCCGTCGCCGTCCGCCATCACACCCGCAGCCATCACCCACCCAGGCTGCAGCCACAACGCCCGCAATCACGACGAAAGTTCAGGAATGTCGAACAACCGACCACACCCCCGACCAGGAGCCCACCCACCCTGACCAGCAAAGACCGCACACGCCCGAACCTGGCCTTTTAGGTAGCAGGGGAGTGAACAACGTGCGTAACAGGGCCCGGTGGTCCGAGCGAATCCGGGGCGATGAGGGCAGCGCCGCGATCGAGGCCGCCATCATCGTGCCGGCACTGATTATGTTCGTGTGTCTGGCGATCGCCGGGGGCCGGATCGTCACCTCCGGATCGAAAATCGATGCCGCTGCCGAGGAAGCGGCCCGGGAAGCCTCCATTCACCGCACGGTGGCGGCCGCCCAGAGTGCCGCCCACACGGCGGCCGCGGACTCCCTCGACGACCAGGGCATCACGTGTGCGTCCACCAGCGTCAGCGTCGACGCGGGTGGCCTGAGCGTGCCGGTGGGGCAGGTCGGCACCGTGACCGCGACGGTGACGTGCACGGTCAACCTCGCCGACCTGCTGTTGCCGGGCGTGCCCGGGGCGCGGACGCTCACGTCGACGGCGACCTCGGTGGTGGACCAGTACCGGCAGCGGGGGGACTGATGAACGGCCACTGGCTGGCTCGCCGCCTAGAGCGGCTCGACGACCGGGGCGGCGTCACCGTGTTCGTCGCCGTCTGTGTCGTCGCGTTGATCGGGATCATCGGGGTCGCCGTCGACGGCGGCAGCAAGATGCGCGCCACCGAACGCGCCGACTACCTCGCCGGGGAGGCCGCGCGGGCTGGCGGGCAGGCCATCGACCCGGCTCAGGCCATCCCCGGCGAAGCCATCGTCGTCGACCCGCAGGCTGCCGTGGCGGCAGCGCGGGCGTACCTCGCCGCCGCCGGCGTCGGCGGCACGGTCAGCGTCTCCGGGGACGGCACGACGCTCACCGTCACCGTCGCCGACACGTACGAAACGAAGTTCCTGCCCGTGGTCGGAATTGGCAGTCTCGCGGTGACCGGCCACGCCACGGCGACCCTCCTGCACGGCGTCACCGCTCCCGAAGGAAACTGAATGCGCACCACCCACTCCCACTCCCCCACCACCGCGGGCTCCGCCATGGCCCGGGTCCTTAAGGCCCTGGGCAGTCTGCTGGGCCTGGCCACCGTGGTCGCCGGTCTGCCGCTGTTGCTGGCCTGGGCCACCCCGGTGATCTGGGCGTCCAGCCACGACGATCTCGCGCACCTGCTGGACCGGCAGGACACCGGTGCGGTGTTCCTGCTGCTGCTCGTCGCGGTGGGCTGGATCGGGTGGGCGCAGTTCACGTTCTGCGTCGTACGAGAGCTGGCCGCGCAGCTGCGCGGCCGGACGTGGCATGCCCCCCGAGGCCTGGGCTCCTCCCAGCGGGCCGCGGCCGCGTTGGTCGGCGGCATTCTGGTCCTGCTGCCCACCAGTTCGGCTCTGGCCTCCCCTGCCCAGGCAGCACCGGCCATCAGCGACGCCCGGGTGCCCGGGCAGGCGCCAGGAGAACAGCACACCGCCGGGGCGGCTGCAGATTCGGTGGCCGCCACGAACGCGACGGAACCCCGTGCGTACACGGTGAGGGAGGTGCGTCCGGCGGAAAGCCTGTGGAGCATCGCCGAGCAGGAACTCGGCGACGGTGAGCGCTGGCGGGAGATCGCCGCCCTCAACGAGGGCCGCCCCATGACCGACGGACAGGTCTTCAAGAGCAACAGCTTTCTGCAACCCGGGTGGAGGCTGCAGATGCCTGAGGTGTCCTCCAGCTCCCCGGCTGTCGTGGGAGGAACCCGTACGCAGCTGGGTGACGGTGCCCCGACTGCTGATGAGAAGGGCGAGCACGTCGTCACGGTCCACTCCGGCGACTATCTGTCGAAGATCGCGGAGGAGGAGCTCGGCGACGGCAATAGGTGGCCTCAGCTGTTCGAGGCCAGCAAGGGCAAACCGCAACCAGACGGCCTGCCCGAGATCTCCGACCCGGATGTGATCTACACAGGTCAGCAGGTCTCTGTGCCCGACACCCAGCCCGACCAGATGCCCCCCGACCTCGATGAGGGTGATGAGTCGGGCAGCCCGGAGACACCTCCCCCGGACACCCAGAAGCCCGACGGCGAGCAGAAGCCCGACGAAGGTACGGGCGATGAGCAGGCGCCCGTACCCAGCCACACCGCAGCGCCTGCACCAGAGTCGTCTGCCCCGAGCGCACCGGCGAGCCGCCCTGCCGAACAACCCGGCCAGGATCAGAGGTCTCCTTCCGTATCGGATCCAGCGATGCCCGGGCCCGGCGTCAGCCTCTCGCCTTCTACTGCCCCGCCGTCGGTGCCGACTGATGCATCCGGCTCGGTTGCCTCCCCGACCAGCACAACGTCCGAGACTCCGGTGACGGCTCCGTCCAGCAGCCGGCTGAACCTGCACACCGTGCTCGGCGCCGGCGCGCTGCTGGCCGCCGCCATCACCGGTGCCCTCGCCCTGCGCAGGACACTCCAGCGCCGGCGCCGCAAGCCCGGCGAGAAGATCGCCATCGCCTCGGAGACATCCACCGCAGAGGCCCAGTTGGCGGCGGCCGCCGAGCCGGGCGGCGCTGCCCGCCTGGACGTGGCGCTGCGGACCCTGGCCCACCGGGCGGCTCAGAAGGAGGACCCTGCGCTCGTGCCGCCGCTGCGGGCCGCACGGATCGGCGCACGCGCGGTGGAGGTGCTGCCCGAGGATCTCTCCCAGGAGGCGCAGGCGCCCTTCGTCTCCGGACAGGCCGGTTGGTGGGTCGTGCCCTCTGATGCCGTCCTCCTGGACGAGGAGGCCGCCCGCGAGGTGCCGGCACCATATCCAGGGCTAGTCACGGTAGGCAGCACCGAGGCGGGTGAGCTTCTGCTGCTCAATCTCGCGCAGTTGCCCGCGCTGCTGCTGGACGGCAACCCCGTCCACATCTCCGAGGTGTGCACCTCTCTCGCCCTGGAGTTCGGGATGAGCCCGTGGGCGAGTGAAGTCGAGGTCGTGACGATCGGGTTCGGTGAGGACCTGCCACAGCTGCTGCCCACTGCGCGGATCGCCCACATGCGGCAGGCCGCCCACGCACTGCGCGATCTGTCCGAGCGGCTGCTGGAAGCGCACCAGATGCCCGAGACCCAGCATCAGCCGTATCTGCTGCTGTGCGCGTCGTCGCTGGACGCGGACACGGCCTGGCAGTTCGCCGATGTCATCGACAAGTCCGGCACGGTGCCCGTCACCCTGGTCGCTCCGGCCAGTTCAGCGGCCGCACACTTTTCTGAGGCGGAAATCCTCAACGCTTCACTCAGCGAGCCGCAGAACCTCGACTGCGCCGGCATCGACATCACGGTGCAGCGCCTGGAGCATGCCGCCTACGTGCAGATCACCACCGCGCTGAGGGTGTCCGGGCAACCGTCCCACCCGGCCGAGGGTCCCTGGCAGGAGGTCCCGGACGAGCCCGACACGGTGCAGCAGCCGGATCCTGCCGTATCGGAGGACCCCATCGCGCCCACGTCCGCTACCCCGAGCCCTTCGTCGGCAGCGGACGTGGGCGGCGAAGTGTTCCCTGCTCTGCTCGCCGCCACCTCCGATCCCGCTGGACTTCGTCTCCTGCCCACGACGTCGGCTCAGGCCGACGCCCAGCCAGGCCCAGACACCACAACAGCGCCCCCGGACCCCGAGCCCGTAGCAGCCGCGGACACCACTGGAGAAGATGCCGCGAAGGCTGGCGACCAAGAGGACTCCGCCGAGGAACGCAAGGAGGAGTGCGAAACGCACGACCTGCACGCACCGGAGATCCGGGTCCTGGGCCCGGTCGAGGTGACCGGCGTGGACAGCACCGGCCACGGCCCGCGGATGGCGCAACTCGCCGCCTTGTTGTTCTTCCGGCCCGGGCGAAGCGCCGACGCCCTGTGTTCAGACATGGATCCCGTCAGCCCTTGGTCGCTAAGCACCCTCAACGCCCGGATGCAGGGCCTGCGTCGCTCTTTGGGGAACGACCCGGCCGGCGACCCCTATGTGCCGCGCCGCAAGACCGGCGAGAGTCCCTACCAGCTCTCCCCCGGCGTGCGCTGCGACTGGACCCGCTTCCTTCAACTCGTCGAGCGTGCCCTGCCGCTGGGGCCGGCTGGCCTGACCGATCTGGAGAGGGCGCTGACTTTGGTGCGGGGTCGGCCGTTCGGCGGCAAGCCCCTGCCTTGGGCCGAGCCGTACCAGCAGGAAATGATCACGCGCATCATCGACGTCGCGCACACCGTGGCCACTTACCGCACGCCCGCAGGTCCGCACCACGACCTCAGTGCGGCTCGTCAGGCCGTCGCGACCGGCCTCGACGTCGACGACACAGCAGAGCTGTTGTATCGGGACTGGCTGCGGATCGAGCATGCGGCCGGGAATCGGCAAGGACTGCATACCGCCATCACACGCGTGCAACAGGTCAACCGGTCGTTGGACTGCTCGCTGGAGACGGAGACCGAGGCCCTCATCCACGAACTCCTCACCGGCTCGGGCACGTCGACGCGCAGGGTCCGCTAGTTGCGATGCGCCATGAAGTTGGTGCCGTCCAACCGAGCACCAGCTAAGGCGGGGCGATGAGGATGCCGAGCTCGTGACGACTCACAGCGTCGCGTGTCCGTAAGTGGCCCGCGGCAGATCGTCATTGAGCGACAACGCCGCAGATCAGCCGGCGGGACCCGGTTGGCCATCCCACAGAAGCCGCGGCTGTCGCTCAGTCACCACTGCACGGCGGTGTGCATGGCGAAGGGGCTGTACGAGGTCGCCCCCTTCACTGCGCTTGGTGATTCAGATGGTCCCGGCGGACACCCCGTTGACAAGCGCGGCGAAGGCTACCGAGCGGAGGACCAGGCTAGGCCCGTTCGTGACCTTGGAGTCCCGTACTGCCAGGCGACCAGAACTGTTGGGCAGGATGGCGACCTCGAGGCACCCGCCAGTGCCAGAGGACGCCGAGGCCTTGAACCAGTCCAGATCCGTCAGATCCGCGTCGGCTGTCAGGTGTTCGTCGCCGGTCATGATCAGCTCTCCTCTGCGACGCGCTGTAGCAGCGCAGTTGAATCGTCGGGGTCGAGGGCTTCGGCTTTGAGGAGGTCGAACGACGCGCCGAAATGCCGGATGTCGCTCTTCTTCTCCATGTAGAGGTTCCCGGCCGGGCTGTCGATGTAGATGACGGGGTCACTGTCCTGGAAGTCCAAGATCGAGAAAGCTCCTCCGAGACCAGCGTGCACTCCTTTGGCCACCGGCATGATCTGGACGGTCACGTTCGGGAGAGCCGCCACCTCAACGAGATGGAGGATCTGATTCCGCATCACGTCAGGGCCGCCGACGGGACGACGGACGACCTGTTCGTCGAGAATCGCCCAGAGTTCGAGGGGGTCCCGGTCCACCCGTGTCAACAGTTCTTGCCGCTTGATCCGGGCTGACACGAGCGCCGCGACGTCGTGCAGCCGGTTGCCCGGATGGCCGGACAGCACAGCCCTGGCGTAGTCGGCCGTCTGCAGCAGGCCATGGATCAGGACCGGCTCCCACGCGTGCTCTGCCTGGGCCTCCGTCTCCAGCCCGAAGTAGACCTCCAGCCCGCTCGGCAGCACGTCACGGAAGGAGTCCCACCAACCTGGTTGGAGCGAGGACGACAGCATGCCGAGCAGCATGTTCCGCTGGCGATCCTCCGTGACCCCAAAGAGATCGCACAAAGTTTCGAGTTCGTGAGGGCGCAGTGTCGCCCGCCCGTTCCCCGTCTCCAGGCGGCTAACGCGCCCTTCCGAACAGCTCAGCCGGGCAGCCACGTCCTCCAGTCGGAGCCCGCGGGCGATTCGCAGACGCCTCAATTCCGCACCGAGCTGCCGTTTTTGCACGCTCGGTGCCGTAACGCGAGCCACTCGCCGCCGCCCCCTGACCTTTTGCTTGCCGCGCGGTTGCGCAGCTTCCTGCCTCCAGTCTGCCCCACGACCCCTCCGAGCTGCACACATCCCAGGCCTCCTCGTTCCACACGCTCAAACATGTACGCGCAAGCGATGCGCAAGTTGCGCATCACTTGCGCGACAAGTGCGCAAGGAGGCACTCTAGAGGTCGCTGGACACATCAGGTAGCGACCCAATCGCGCTGTGTCGATTGCTGGTCGTCCGATGATCGGGAGCGCACATGGCGCCGTATACGCAGTCGAGTGGTGAGGGAATCGCCCTGCTCAGGGCCTACCCGGCGGAGAGAGACGTGCGGGTTGGCGCGCTGGATCTCATAGGGCTCACACCCCGGCAGCGCCTCCAGCTCGGCGGCATGGCGTGTGCGCGTTGTCCCCGCACCGACGGTCTGCAGCCGGGGGGATACGTCTACACCCGCAGCGACCCCGAGGACGCGGGCCGTCTGGCCTGGCCGGTGCGGGTGTGCCCGGACCACCGGAGTACGGGGTGCACCCAATGAGCCCCGAGGCGTGGACCCCTGGCCAGGAGCCCGGCCCGAAGCTGCGCCAGGCCTGGGCGACGGGCCGCACGGAGCCGGTCACCGTCACGGGAGCGGACGTCCTGCGGGTGACGACGAGCGTCGGAGTGAAGGCGCTCGCTCTCTTGATGCAGCAGGGCATACCGCTCGGCCCGGTGCTGCACACCGACCCCCGGAAAGCCGTCGAGATTGTCGTGCCGGCCGGGACCGCGCGGACCTGGCCGGGCCTGCCGCTCACCACGTGCATCGCCGGGGCGGTGGTCCGGGCGCCCGCGCCCGAGGTCACGGCCCTGAAGGGCCGCCGTACGGACGGACGCACCTGGTTCGTGCCGCCTGGCGAGGAGGCGGCCACCGATCCCGGCGCCCTGGCTGAGGCGATCAGTGACGTGCAGGCCGCTTTCGGCTGGGCGGGCCGCGGCCGCGAGCACGACTCCGCGGCGCTGGACGAAGCTCTGGAGGAGGGACGAGTGGACGACTGCGGCGCCCCCAACAGCGATGCGGTGGCCCCGGGTTGGGGCGACACCGGAGCCGTCTCCTCGACCGAGCCGGACACGACCGCGTCGACGGCACCGCGGGTGCCCCATCTCGGCGTCACGTGGACGCTCGACGGCCGGGACCCGCGTACGCCCACCGAGGCCCGCCACCGGGTTGCCGAGAGGTGCCGCCTGTGGCGTGTGCCGATGGTGGTGGCCGACGACCTGACGCTGATCGTGTCCGAACTCGCGACCAACTCCGTGACACACACGGCCAGTTCCGAGATCGAGGTGAGTCTCTACCTCACCGGCGAGCGGGTCTCCGTGGCCGTGACCGACCAGAGCCCCTACCGGCCGCTGACGGCCCGCCAGGCCGGCGAGTTCGCCGAGGGCGGCCGCGGGCTCGCACTGGTCGAGGCCCTGGCGACCTTGTGGGAGACCCTCCCCACGGCCTGCGGCACCGCGGTGCGGGCCCACCTCGACCTCCCCCCAGAGCACCGCCAGCACCCCCATGCCGACGAGGACGCCGCCGATGTACGTCACTGACCAGCCGCTCGCGCTCTCCCCTGTGCACACGGCAGGACCGGCCTCCCCGCAGGGCAATAGCCTGCGGTGGACCTGGTCCGTGGGCCCCGGGCTCGAAGAGCTGGTGCGCGGCAGCGCCACGGAGGCGTTCACGCAGTGGGGTCTCAGTCCGGCCGTGGCCGACCTCCTCGGTGATCTCGCGTGGGAGTTCGCCGGAAGCTTCCGCCGGAGCGCCTACGTGAAGGTGGCCGTCGGCTGGGCCGATCACCAGGCGATGGTCAGCGTAAGGACCGCCGAGGACCTCGCGAGCGCCGAGTCCGCGATGAGCCTCCAGCCCTGTCCCTCGACCTGGGACGTACGCGGGCACGTGGGCGACACCGACGCCTACGCGGTTATTCGGTTCGCCCGGCGAATCCCACGGATCGAGGTCTGACCCCAAGCTTCCCGCCCCTGCCTGGGCGGGCAGGCGGGACCCGCCGGGCGAGAGCCCCGAGGGCCCCGCAGTACCACCGGTACGGGCAACCGGCCCGCACCGCCGCAAGCAACGAAGGAGAAGCCCATGGAAGCCAAGTCGCGAACCGCTCTCTCGACGGTGGAGGCGCCCGAGGACATCAACGTCGAACCCGTGGTCGTCGCGATCGACGTCGACGACGAGGAGTAGGCCTCACCGCCTGTTCTGACCTGGGCGTCCCTCCCCGGCTGACGGTGGCCGGGGAGGGACGCCCTCCCTTTGGAGGAGGTTTCAGCAGTGATCCATGTATTTGTCGGGCCGACCCTGTCACGGTCCGAGGCGTTACTGACCGCGCCGGAGGTGAGGAGCCGGCCGCCGGTGCGGCACGGTGACCTGTTCCCCGAGTCGGTCCCCGACGGCGACACCGTGGTGATCATCGACGGGGTGTACCACCAGGCCCCCGCGCTGCGGCACAAGGAGATCCTGGCCGCGATGGGCCGCGGGGTGCAGGTGATCGGTGCGGCGAGCATCGGCGCCCTGCGGGCCGCCGAACTCTCGCTGCACGGAATGCTCGGTGTCGGCAACATCTACACCGCCTACGTGCGAGGCGACATCGAAGGAGACGACGAGGTCGCGGTGGGTCAGTCCCCGGACGGCGAGGAGGACGGGCTGACCTGGCCTCTGGTCAACCTCTGGAACGTCCTGAGGCTGGCCGACGAGGCCGGGGTCCTGGGCATCGAACGGGGCGTGGAGTTGCTGGAGGCCCTGCGCGAGGTCTACTACCCGCAGCGCACCGCGGCCGCCGTGCGGGCCGTATGCCGGCGCCACGGTGAGGGCGAGTTCGCCCGGTGGCTGGACGAGCAGCGCGCGCACGACCGGCACTTCGGCGACCTGAAGCGCACCGACGCCCTGGCCGCCGTGCGCACGGCCCTGCGTGGTCCGGTTCCCAGGATCAACGCCGGGACGCTGATGTGGCGGACGCCGCACTTCCTGCGCTGGTCAAACGCCTTTGCCCGCAGCCGCGTTGACGGGCTGGACCTGTCCACCGAGGACCGTCTGATCTATCAGCAGGTGTTCGCCCCGCAGTTCGGCACGACATGGACGGCCTACCTCGAACACCGCTCGTTGCTTCGAGGGCGGGGCCCGAGGCTGCCTCTCGGTACGCGACTGGGGTACGTCACCGGCGGGGGCCTGGCCGCCCATCAGGTGTTCCACCCGGCGGTCGACCTGCGCGACGAGGAGACGGTGGCCCTGTTGCTGGCCGAGGAGACACCCGAGGACCGCCAGGCCGTCGCCCGGTACGCCGAGGCCCTCGACCGGGCCCGCCGCGGCGTGCCGGGGTTTTCGACCGCAGCCGTGTGTGACGACCTCACCGGCCGGACGCTCCGGCAGGTCTGGCGGTGCCCCGCCGAGAAGTTCGACGCCGAGGCGTCCGCCCGGGGACTCGTCCGCGGGGCCCGCGCCGTCGAGGCGGCGAAGCGGCTGATGCCCGGATTCATGGACGAGCAGAGGGAGGCGGCCCGTGACGGGCGATGACGACATGGTGGTCCTGCCGGGCACCCTGCGGGCCCGGCGGCCCGAGGAGACGTGGCAGGTCCTGGCCCCGTATCTGCCGGGGTTCGGGATCACCCGCGTGGCCCGGCTGACCGGACTGGACTGCGTCGGGCTGCCGGTGTGGACGGCGATCCGGCCCGACTCCCTGACCCTGAGCACTTCCCAGGGCAAGGGGCTCACCGACGACCTGGCGAAGCTGTCGGCGGTCATGGAGGCCATCGAGCTGTGGCACGTGGAGCAGCCGCTGCCGGTCGTCGCGTCAGGCCCGGCCGCCGAGGTCGCCCCGGACTGCCCCGTCGCCGAGCTGCCGCTGACCGTGCCCCACAGCGCGGACGTCCTCACTCGGGTCGTGTGGGAGTGGACCCCCGGCACCCGCGTGCTCAGCGGGACGACGGCGCTGGTGCCGGTCGATCTGGTCCGCCGCAGAGCCCAGCGCCCGGACTGGGCCCCTGATCTCCTGCGGTCGACCAGTACCGGCCTGGCGTGCGGCAACACGAGGGACGAGGCGCTCTTGCACGCTCTGTTCGAGGTGGTCGAGCGCGACGTGCTGTACCGGGACGGGCAGGCCGGCGGGCGGAGTAGGACGTTGATCGCCCCCCACACCATCGGGGACACCGACGGCCGGGAGGTGATCGACCGGCTCACGGACGCCGGGATGGACGTGGAACTCGCGCTCGTCGACGGCCCGTACGGGCTGCCGGTGTGCGTGGCGTACCTGTGGTCGGAGGACCATCCGTATGTGTTCGCCGGCGGCGGGTGTCACACCAGCCCCGGCATCGCGGCCACCCGGGCACTGACCGAGGCCGCACAGTCCCGCGTGACCGTCATCGCGGGCACCCGCGACGACCTGCCCAGTGACAGCCCCGACTTCGGCATTCCGCCGCACCGGCCGGCGACGCCTCAGGCGCGTGTGCCGTGGCCGCAGGCGACAGCCCACTTCACCCCGCCCGGCGGCGGGTTCGCCGACCTCATCAAGGACGTGGCCGAGCGGATCGAAGCCGTCACCGGACACGAGCCGGTGGCCCTGGACCTGTCCGCGCCGGGCCTGCCCGTCCACGCCGTGCAGGCCGTATGCCCCGGTACCCGCTCACGGATCAGGAGGGCGATGCCCCGATGACACACCCCACCAACCTCCCGTCCCCACCCCTGCCGCCCACCGCGGCGGATCCGGCGGCCCAGTTCGACTCCTTCCACGCCGCGCGGGCCCGCACCGATCTCGTCGCCCGCCTGTACGCGGCGGCGATGGGCGAGGACTACCCGCACGAGGTCGCCGCCTCCAGTTCGTGCGACTGGCCGCTGTTGGGACTGATGGCCGCCCGGCTGCGGATGCGGCCCGGTCAGATGCTCGTGGACGCGGGCTGTGGCACCGGCGGCATCGGGCTGTGGCTGGCCCGCGCCCTGGCCGTCCGGCTGGAAGGCATCGACATCTCGCCCGTCGCCCTCGCCCAGGCCACCAAGCGCCGCACCCGGTTCGTGCCCGCCGACCGCGCCGCCTTCCGTGTCGCCTCCCTGGACGCCACCGGCCTGCCCGAAGGCTGTGCCCACGGCGTGGTCTGCGTCGACGTTCTCTCCTTCACCCAGGACCGAAGCGAGGCGGTGCGCGAACTGGGCCGCATCCTCGCGCCCGGCGGCCGGCTGACCCTCACCCGGTCGGTGAAGCAGGGCGCCACACCCGTGTGGGAGGACCAGGCCCACGCCGCCGGACTCACCGTGGAGCACATCGACGAGCGCCCCGGCGAGCCCGCGATGTGGGGACGGCTCTATCAGCTGTGGATGGAGCACGCCGACGACCTGCAGCGCGAACTCGGCGACATCCAGGCGAGGAACATGCTGCGCAAGGCACACCGGATGATGCCCGCCCTCCACGGCCGCCGTGCCGTTCTGCTGACCCTGCGACGCCCCCCGACACGGCACGACGATGCCGGGGCGGCCGATAGGATGCCCGAGCCCGGCCGCCCCGGTGACGGCCCCGCGACCAGCGAGAGGACCCCGCAGTGAGCCAGCACAGCCGTACGGCGGTGTTCTCGGCAGGGTCCTGGGGCACCGCCATGGCCAAGGTCATGGCGGACGCCGGCGGACACGTCACCATGCACGCCCGCCGCCCCGAGGTCGCCGACGCGATCAACACCTCTCACCGCAACCCGGGTTACTTCCCCGAGATCGAGCTGCCCGCGTTCCTCACGGCCACGACGGAGCCGGCCGCCGCCCTGGACGGCGCGGACTACCTCGTACTCTCCATCCCCGCTCAAGCCCTGCGCGCGAACCTGACCGTGTGGGCGCCGCACATCGGCCCGGACACCGTGATCGTGTCGCTGATGAAGGGCATCGAGACCGCGAGCGGGCTGCGGGCCAGCCAGATCATCGCCGAGGTGACCGGCGTCCCCGCGGAGCGGATCGCGGTGCTGTCGGGGCCGAACCTGGCGGGCGAGATCATGGAGGGCCAGCCGGCCGCCGCCACCATCGCCTGCCCGGACGAAACCGTTGCCGAGCGCGTCCAGGCGGCATGCCTCACCCCGTATTTCCGGCCCTACACCAGCACCGACGTGGTCGGCTGCGAGATGGGCGGCGCGGTGAAGAACGTCATCGCGCTCGCCTGCGGCATCGCCGCAGGCATGGGCCTGGGCTGCAACGCGACGGCCGTGCTCATCACCCGGGGCCTGGCGGAGACCACCCGCCTGGCCGTGGCGATGGGCGCCAGCCCGGCCACCCTCGCGGGCCTGGCGGGACTCGGCGACCTCGTGGCCACCTGTTCCTCCCCGCGCTCACGCAACCGCACCTTCGGCACCCATCTCGGCCACGGTCTGAGCGTCGACGAGGCGGCCGCAGCGACCCGGCAGACCACCGAGGGCGTCAAGTCCGCTGAAGCGGTCCTCGAACTCGCCCGCGCCCACGGGGTCGACATGCCGATCACGGACGTCATCTCCGCGCTCCTGCACGAGAAGGTCACGCTCGCCCAGGCCGCCGCCGCACTGATGCAGCGGCCCCCCAAGCCCGAGCACTGACCCCCCGGCGCCCCGTCGCACAAGGGGCGCCCCACCACTTCACCCTCCCCATCCCGGAGGCCCTTTTCATGCACGCGACTTCTGTGCTGTCCGCTGCCCAACTCGCCGCCACCGCCATTCTCGTGGGGTGGATGCTCACCGGGTTCACGAGCCTGCCCGGCAAGTGGCTGCGCTGGAAAATGTTCTGCCGCGCCCGCTTCACGATCATCACCCTCGACGGCACCACGGACGGCCGTACCGAGCCGGTGAACCCCTACCGGTACCTCTCCCCGGGCAGCTTCCTCCTCAGCCCCGAACGGCTCCAGACGATCATCACCCACCTGACCGGCACCGGCCGGTACGACCGGATCGACGGCCGCGGCCGCGTCCTGTCCGCACAGGGCGAGCAGACGATCGAGGTGAGGAACAGTGTGGTTCGTTGACGCTCTCGCATCCGGATTCCAGCACCCCACCGACCCCGGACGGCTGCACCTGTTCCGCATCGTCTACGGCACCGTCTGTACTCTGCGGTCCGCCCTCTCCTTCGGACAGGGCGGATGGGACCGGTTCGCCCCCGGCTCACTCAGCAGCCACACCGCCGAACAGCGCTTCGGCCCCGCACGGGCCCGACTCCTGACCGGCGCCTACCGCCCCGTACTGATCGCCCGCACCGCGGCCGCCGTCGCCCTGGCGGCCGGTCTGGCCCCCCGGGCCGCGCTCATGATGGTCCTGGCCGGCACCGCGATGGAGCTTCTCTACCTCAAGAGCCCCAACGCCGTTCGCTACACGCTGCTCACGGGCGGCTGCCTGCTGGTCGCCGGCGACCTCGGGCACGGCGTCGGCATCGCGCACGGCTCCAGCACGGCCAACACCTGGGCCCTGTGTCTCCTCGTGCTGATCACCACGGATGTCTACTGGAACAGCGCCTGGCACAAACTCCGCAGCCAGCAGTTCCGCACCGGCCTCTACCTGGCCCAATGGGTCCACACCTACACCCAGGTCAAAGACCAGTTGCCCTACCGGGGCCAACACGCCATCCCCGGAGTCGTCCGCCGCCACATGGGCAACCTCACCGACCGCGACGTCCGACTCTGGCGCATGGTGGCCGCCACCGTCATCACCGCGGAAATCGCCCTGCCCCCCGCACTGCTCATCCCCCAGACCATGCCGTACGCCATCATCGCCGGCATCACGATGCACATCGCCTTCACGGCCCTGAAGCCGCGCCAACTCGTCACCTTCTCCGGCCTCACAGTCGGCTCTTACGTGGCGTTCGCCGCCTGACCCCCTCCTCGTCGGACACAGCCGTGCCCCGCCAGGCCCCTCACGTGACACCCGGCGGCGCACGGCCACATCCCAGGCCGTTGCCAGAGACTGCAAGCCGCATCCCGCTCGTAGGGTGCGGGCATGACCGGAACCGCCCGACTCACCGCCAGACAGTTCAGTACAGCTGATCACCGCGCTACGGCACGGCCGACCGCTGGACGAGGCGGCCGCAGACCTGCGGCTCGACCTGGCGGCCGTGTGGGCGACGGCCCGCACGGACACCCGGCTCGTGATCGCCCTCGCGGGCCGCGACCCGGACGCGGCCGCCGAGCAGGGGCGGACCGCCCGCGCCGAGTACCTGCGACTCCTCGCCCTGGGGGTCGCCCCGAGCCTGGCCGAGCAGATCATGGGCAGCGGTCACGTGGGCGCGTGGCGGGGGCGCGACCCGGCATACGCCCACGCCTGCACAGCAGCACGGGAGGCATTCGCCCTCTACCACCGCACCCGTCAGACCCGGCTCACCCCCGAACGGGTGGCCCGCTTCCTCGACGAACTGCGCACACCCGCCTCCACGGTGAAGGGCGCCGCCGCGGCCACCGGAATCACCCCCGTCGCGATCTACCAACGCCGCCGCCGTGACCCGGAGTTCGCCCAGGCGATGGACGACGCACGCCAGTCCGGCCCGGCGTGACCGGCTGGTTCTGCCACTCAGATGCAGGAGCCGCAGACCAAAGCCGATGGCCCCCACGGAAGCCGTAGGGGCCCTCGTTGACCTACTCAGTGGGTCAGCGGCGCGCTTCGAACCAGATGAGCAGCAGGCTCACCGCCCCGCTGCCGAGGCTGTACGACGCTCCGCGGATCATCTGCCTGTGTACGGTCCGGCCATGCCGGACGCGCCATTCCCACAGGTAGCGGGCCAGTCGGCTCGACCACCTGTCTCCATGACCGCTGTCCTTGTTACTGTTCATCAGGCGCCTCTCTTACGTGAGATTCGTGATTCGGGTGTCCGCACAGGGAGCCCTCCCGACCAATGGCCTAGGAACCGAGTCGGGTGTGTGCTCCCTCTGCGTTGTCTCGGGAGTCTAGGCTTCGACCAAGACCTTCCGCGGAGTGTCCCGCGTACACCAGTCGCGTCGCAGGCCGAGTTCTCGGCAAGACTCGGGACCAGACGTGACGAGACGCGACGAGACGGCACCAAGCGTGAGGACCCCGCTGTCTCCTCTCTCCTTCGCGCGTGATGTAAATCACTCAGGCGTAGGTCGTCCGGGACCATCAAGAAGGCATCCCTGGGCGGGACGTGACTCACCGTAGGACAGCCGGAAGACCAGGGCGCGAGCGTGTCGCGAATCTCGGCCATTGGCGGGTTTCCGCACGTCATCAGGTGTCCGCGCATGGCCACAGGTGAGTATCCGCGAACTCCGGCTAACTAGAGCTAGGTAGGGCCGACCTGCTGATTCGCTGGTTGTCCGGTTCTCGATCTCAAGGCGCAGAGGTCGAGGAGGGCCGGGAGTCCCGCCACCCTGGCCCGGTCGACGGCTGCACCGAGCTGCGGTGCGCCGGCATCAGTCCCTCGTGCGGCCACCAGTACGTGCGGGCCATGACGGCCGTCGATCCGTCGAGGTCGATGAGCACCTGATACGCGGTCCGGCCGTCCGGCCAGTCCTGCCGGGCCCGCACCGCCGACCACCGCCAGGCGCCCCGCGACCACACCCAGAACGCCGGCCGGTCCCCCGGCGGCCACGACCACACCACCGGGTGCGGGCCGTCCTCCGGGCGCCACGGCCGCGCCTCCCTCGGCTCCGACACGGTATCGCTCACGCGTTCTATTTTAGTCCGTCTCCGCAGGCCGCAGCCGGGTGACCGTCACGACCTGATGCCGGGTGCTGCCCGCCATCACCTCCGCCTGAGCGTGACCGGCCGCGACGTAACGGGTGCCGTCGTGGGTCGCTTCGAGATGCCGGGGCTCTTCGTCGACCAGGAGCGCGGCCGCATCCGCCGCCAGCGGCCCGGTGAGCCGCTGCGACAAGGCACGGAGGCCGCCCGGCAGTTCGACCACCAGCGCGCGCGGACGCGACCGGGGGCCGGTGTAGCCGACCACCGGCGCATCAAGTGGTTCCGAATGCCTTACCTTGTTCCATACCCTGGACGGCCTGTAGAGGCTCGACCCCGGCTTGCAGACCAGGCCCTCGATGTTCAGCGGCCGCAGGCTCTCGTACCAGTCGCGGGCCGTCTCCACGTCGTCCGTCGCGGGCACCGCCTGAATCGGGGGCCCGAGATCGCCGAGCGCGTCCAGGAGCCAGCCCCTGCGGACGACGTACGGCCGTCCGCGCAGGTCACCGTGGACAGGGTGGCTGATGCAGTCCCACACCGAAGCGCGCAGGTTCGCAGATTCCCGGACTACCCTGTGCGCGAACCCGTCCGTTGTTCGGTTCATTCTGCCCAGCCGGGCCACGAGTTCGCGCGGGCGCGGCCGTCAGTGGCGCGGCGGATGGGTCGTCACGTCCCGGAGTCCATCCCCTTGCGTCCGTTCGGGGCCGCTCAGCGCGCGGACTGCAGTGAGGCCGCGTACATGTGGCCGTGTGGCACTGACCCCTCCGATCGAGCCGATGCTTGCCGAGACATGGCGGGCCCTGCCCCCGGAAGGGGCCCTGCCCGGCGGTTTGATCGCGGAGCAGAAGGCGGACGGGTTCCGCGCCGTTCTCTTCGCGCGTCCCGGCCAGGTGCTGATCCAGTCCCGCCGGGGATCGGACCTGACCCCCGCCTTCCCGGACATCGCCGCGGCGGCGTCCGGTCTGGGCAAGCCACTCGTCCTGGACGGCGAACTCGTCGTGCCCCACGGAGGCCGATTGGACTTCCCGAACTCCAGCGCCGCGCGCGCCGCCGGGGCCCCAGTGCCGCACTGGCCGCCGCACGCCGTCCGGCCTACGTGATCGTCTTCGACGTTCTTGAGGCCGACGGCACCGAGCAGCTGGCCCGGCCGTATCGCGAGCGACGCGCGGTCCTGGAAGACCTCTTCGCCCGCGACGTGCTCGGCGCCCCCTTTACGCTGTGTCCGAACACGACTGACCGCGCTACGGCACAGGACTGGCTGGACCCGGCCTGGGGCACGGCTGGAATCGAGGGAGTGGTCTTCAAGGGGCTTGCGCAGCCCTACCTGCCGGGCAGACGGGCCTGGATCAAGGTGCGTGCGCAGGCTACGTCCGAAGCGGTGATCGGCGGTGTCACCGGGCATCTGAAGAATCCGCTCACCCTTCTGCTGGGCCGCTATGACGAGGCCGGTGTCCTGCGTCTGGTCGCCCGCACCACTCCGCTGAATGCCGCGGCCCGGCGCGATCTGGGCCGGCGGCTGGCACCGGCCGGAGCGGAACATTCTTGGCATGGGCGGCACTTCAGCGCCGGGTGGGGAACGCGTGGCGAACTGGAGTACCGCCCCGTCCGTCCGGACCTGGTCGTCGAATTCGTCGCTGACACCGCCGTCGACGCAGGACGCTACCGCCACCCGGTTCGCTTCCTTCGTCTGCGCGATGACCTCACCCCGCAGGAGACGCCGCCCTTCACCACCTGACCACTGGGCTCAGGGAACTCGCCGTACGGTGGAACGGCGGCTTGACGGGGCCAGTGTCACACCGCTGGCCGTGCTCGCTGAAGCCCCCGTCGGCCCTGTCGTACCTCCCGGCACGGCGTGTGCACGTGGTCAGTGCTGTGTCGGGACGCCGAGGTCGTCGAGGAGGCCGCGGACGCGGCGCTCGATGTCGTCGCGGATGGGGCGGACGTCGTCGACGGTCCGGCCTGCGGGGTCGTCGAGGGTCCAGTCGAGGTATTGCTTGCCGGGGAAGACGGGGCAGGCGTCGCCGCAGCCCATGCTGACGACGACGTCGGCGGCGCGGACGACCTCGTCGGTCCAGGGCTTGGCGAACTCGCGGGAGATGTCGATGCCGCGCTCACCCATGGCGGCGATGGCTGACGGGTTGACCTCGAAGCCGGGTTCGGAGCCGCCGGACCAGGCGACGGCGTTGTCGCCGGCGAGGTGCTGGAAGAAGCCCATGGCCATCTGGCTGCGGCCGGCGTTGTGGACGCAGAGGAAGAGCACGACGGGCTTGCCGTCGGTGCGGTGGCCCTCGACCTTGGCCAGGGCGCGCAGCCGCTGGCGGGCGAACCGTTCGGCGATGAGCGGGAGGTAGTTGGGGATGGTGCTGCGGCCGGCGAACTGGTCGTAGCTGGTGTGCAGGAAGCGTTCGATGGTCTCCTCGCCGAAGATCCCGTCGAACTCGCGGGACAGGTGAGTGGCGGCGGTGCGCAGGGCGAGTTGCTGGTCGATGCTCAGGTTGCGGTGCGGGACGGGCGCGGTCTCAGTCATCACTGCCTCCAGGAGGGCGGACGGCGGGCGCCAGCCGGTCGATCCGGCTCGCGAGATCACTCAGGGCGTCGGCGAAGGCGTCGTCGGTGCCGGTGCGGGTGGGGTCGGGGACCGACCAGTGCAGCCGGTCGGGGAGGCGGGGGCCGAGTTCTTCGTGGGCGTTGTCGCAGACGGCGACGACGAGGTCGTCCGGACGCAGCGTCTCGTCGATGTGCGAGGTACGGGCGGGAGCCAGGGAGAGGCCGTGCCTGCGTGCGACCGCGACGGCTCGGGGGTGGACGCGCTGCGCGGGTTCGGTTCCCGCTGAGGCGGCCGGGATGGTGCTGTGGCGTTTCCAGAGGGCGGCGGCGAGGTGGGAGCGGGCGGAGTTGTGGGTGCAGACGAACACCACGCGGGGCGCCGTTCGCAGGGGTGCGGGCACGGTGTCGGCCAGGGTCTCCACACGCAGGCGCAGGTAGGTGCGCCTGCGGTCGCCCTCGGAGCGGGACCGCTCGACCAGACCGACCTGGTCGAGCAGCTTGAGGTGGTGGGCCAGGAGGTTGCTGGGCAGGCCCAGTTCCTGGCCGAGTTCGCCGGGTGAGGCGTCGCCCAGCAGCAGCCGGTCGATGATCGCCAGGCGTGCGGGTTCCCCCAGTGCCGCGTGCCGTTGCGCTCGCGCCACCACCGATGCAGACCACTCAGTGTTCATTGACTCAATTTTCATTGAGGCAATGTCGCCTGTCAATGGCGATGCCCGTGCCGCCCTGCGGCACGGGCATCGGTTTCACAGACGTACGGCTTCGGTGATGCCCCTGCGGGCGCCCTCACCGGCGTCGGGTGTCAGGCGAGGTGGTCGGCGAGTTCTCGTTCGAGGGCGGCCCTGGGCTTGGCACCGACGATGCTCTGCACGAACTCGCCGCCCTTGTAGACGTTCATGGTCGGGATGGACATGACGCCGTACCGGGCGGCGATGGCCGGGTTCTCGTCGATGTTGAGCTTGACGATCTCGATCTTGTCGCCGTGCTCGGCGGCTATCGCCTCCAGGGAGGGGGCGAGCTGGCGGCAGGGGCCGCACCAGGCGGCCCAGAAGTCGACCAGGACCGGCTTGTCGCTGGCCAGGACGTCCTGCTCGAAGGAGTCGTCGGTGACGTTCTTGAGGGCCATGGGGACCTTCTCTTGCCGGTTCGTGCGGGTGTCGTTCAGGCCGCAGCCGTGATCTTGTCCGGCTCGGCTGTCTGCTCGGTGCCGGCCAGGGCGGCGAGGTACCGCTCGGCGTCCAGGGCGGCGGCGCAGCCAGCCCCGGCGGCGGTGATGGCCTGGCGGTAGGTGTGGTCGACGACGTCGCCCGCGCCGAAGACGCCGGGGATGTTGGTGTGGGTGGAGGGGGAGGCGACCTTGAGGTAACCCTCGCCGTCCAGGTCGAGTTGGCCGGTGACGAGGTCGGTGCGCGGGTCGTGGCCGATGGCGACGAAGAGGCCGGTGGCCGGGAGGCGGGAGGTCTCGCCGTTGACGGTGTCGCGCAGGGTGAGTCCGGCGAGCTTGCCGCCGACCTCGTGGATCTCGGCAACCTCGCGGTTGAAGGCGAAGGAGATCTTCGGGTCGGCGAAGGCGCGGTCCTGCATGGTCTTGGAGGCCCGCAGGGTGTCGCGGCGGTGGACGACCGTCACGGAGCGGGCGAAGCGGGAGAGGAAGGTCGCTTCCTCCATCGCCGTGTCGCCGCCGCCCACCACCACGATGTCGTGCTCGCGGAAGAAGAAGCCGTCGCAGGTCGCGCAGTACGACACGCCCCGGCCGGAGAGTTCGTCCTCACCGGGCAGGTTCAGTTTGCGGTGCTGCGAGCCGGTCGCCACGATGACGGCCTTCGCCCGGTGAACCGTGCCCGCGCTGTCGGTGACGGTCTTGACGGTGCCGGTGAGGTCGACCTCGACGATGTCGTCGGGGACGAGCTCGGCGCCGAAGCGTTCGGCCTGGGCCCGCATGTTGTCCATCAGGTCCGGGCCCATGATGCCGCCCGGGAAGCCGGGGAAGTTCTCCACCTCGGTCGTCTGCACCAGCGCGCCACCGGCCGTGACCGCGCCCTCGAAGACCAGCGGCTTCAGCGACGCGCGGGCAGTGTAGAGGGCGGCGGTGTATCCGGCAGGGCCGGAGCCGACGACGATGACGTTGCGTATGTCCCCCGCCGTGCTCATGCCTGGGGCTCCGGCGCGATCTCCTTGATCAGGCCCTCGATCAGCACCTTGATCTCATCCCGAATCGGGCGGACGGCCTCGACGCCCTGGCCCGCCGGGTCCTCCAGCTGCCAGTCCAGGTACCGCTTGCCGGGGAAGACCGGGCAGGTGTCGCCGCAGCCCATGGTGATGCAGACGTCCGACTCCTTCACCGCGTCCACGGTGAGCATCTTCGGGACCTCGGCGGAGATGTCGATGCCGACCTCGGCCATGGCCGCCACCGCGGCCGGGTTCACACCCGCGCCCGGGTTGGAGCCGGCGGAACGGACCTCGACACGGTCCCCCGCCAGGTGGGTCAGCCACGCGGCGGCCATCTGGGAACGGCCGGCGTTGTGGACACAGACGAACAGCACAGAGGGCTTGTCGGACATCAGAGGTCTCTCTCGTCTCACGACCGGATCAGGTGCAAATGATGTCAGCACCCGGTGGTGTCAGCCACCACTGATGTGACAGTATCAGCCCATGATGACGTCAGTCGACACTGACCTGATCCGGGTGCTGGCCGACCCGCTCAGGCTCCAGATCGTGACCCTGCTCGCCAAAGAGATGCTGTGCACCACCCACCTCGTGGAGGAGACCGGTGCCCGGCAGACCAACCTCTCCAACCACCTGAGAGTGCTGCGCGAGGCCGGAGTCGTCGAGACGGAGCCGTGCGGCCGGTTCACCTACTACCGGCTCAAGTCCGACGTCCTCGCCTCGCTCGCCGGGCAGTTCGCCGACCTGGCCGAGTCCGCTCGCACCGCCGCCGAGAACAAGAGGGCCTGCCCATGACCGCCGCCGAAGCCGCCCCGACCGCGGAGTCCGCGCCAGCCGCCGCTGAAGACGCCTCCGTCGCGCCCGCTCCGGGCGCCACCCCGCCGCGTACCCCGCTGGTCGCCCGGGCCGCCGCCGAACTCATAGGCACCGCCCTGCTGGTGGCGATCGTGGTCGGCTCCGGCATCCAGGCCACCGAACTCACCAAGGACGTCGGCCTGCAGCTCCTGGCCAACTCCACGGCCACCGTCTTCGGCCTCGGCGTCCTCATCCTCCTGCTCGGCCCGGTCTCCGGCGCCCACTTCAACCCGGTCGTCACTCTCGCCGAGTGGTGGACCGCCCGACGCGGCGGTCCCGGAGTCACCCCGCGCGAGGTGGCCGTGTATCTGCCCGCGCAGATCGTCGGAGCGATCGCGGGCGCGATCCTCGCGGACGCGATGTTCGGCGAGCCGCTGGTGAAGTGGTCCACGCACGACCGCTCGGCCGGGCATCTGCTGCTCGGTGAGGTCGTGGCGACGGCCGGTCTGGTCCTGCTGATCTTCGGCCTGGCCCGCGCGAACCAGCTGCGTTTCGCGCCCGTCGCGGTCGCCTCCTACATCGGCGCCGCGTACTGGTTCACGTCCTCGACGTCGTTCGCCAACCCGGCGGTGACGATCGGCCGTGCCTTCACCGACACCTTCGCGGGCATCGCCCCCAGCTCGCTCGTCGGATTCATCGGCATGCAGCTCATCGGCGGCGTGGTCGGACTGGCCCTGGTGGCCCTCATCTTCATGCCCGGACGATCGGCCGAATGAGCCACCGAACGCAGGTGGTGGTGCTCGGCGGCGGCCAGACCGGGCTCGCCGCCGGCTACCACCTGCGCCGCCTGGGCATCGACTTCGTCATCCTCGACGCCCAGACCACACCGGGCGGCGCCTGGCAGCACGCCTGGGACTCACTGCGCCTGTTCTCCCCCGCCGCGTACTCCTCGCTGCCCGGCCGCCTCATGCCGGCGCAGACCGGCCAGACCTACCCCGACGCCCGGCACGTGGTGGAGTACCTGACCGAATACGAGACGCGGTACGAACTCCCCGTCGAGCGGTCCGTCCGCGTGACCGGGGTCCACCGGGACGGCGCGTTCCTGCGGGTGGAGACCGACTCGGGGATGTGGCAGGCCCGCGCCGTGATCAGCGCGACGGGGACCTGGTGGCGGCCCTTCCTGCCCGCCGTCCCCGGCCGCGCAGCCTTTATGAGCCGACAGATGCACTCCGTCGAGTACGCGCGTCCGCAGGATTTCGCCGGACGCCGCGTAATCGTCGTCGGGGGCGGAAACTCCGGCGCCCAGATCGCCGCCGACCTCGCGCACGACACCCAGCTGACCTGGGTCACCCAGCGCCCGCCCCGTTTCCTGGCCGACGACATCGACGGCCGCGCGCTGTTCGACGCCGCTACGGCCCGCCGCCGCGCCCTCGATCAGGGGCGCACGGATTCGGGCGGGGTCGCCTCGCTCGGGGACATCGTCGCCGTCCCGCCCGTACGCGCAGCCCGCGACCGCGGCCTGCTCGCCAGGCGCCCGATGTTCACCCGGCTCCACTCCGGCGGCGTGGAGTGGGCTGACGGCACCCGCGCCGAGGCCGACGCGATCATCTGGTGCACCGGCTTCCGCCCCGCCCTCTCCCACCTCGTCCCGCTCCAACTCCGCGGCCCGCGCGGACACATCGCCACGACCGGCACCCGCGCGGTCGGCGAACCCCGCCTGCACCTGCTCGGCTACGGCGACTGGACCGGCCCCGCCTCCGCCACCCTCATCGGCGTCGGACGCCCCGCACGGGAGACCGCCCGCGAGATCGCCGGCCTGCTCGGGTAGCGCCCAGGGGGTTGCGGATTCTTCGGCGCGGGGCGCGCCTCGGGTCAGTCCGCTACCGGGGCTATGGTCAGCAGCTTGCCCATCGCAGCCAGCACCGACGGCTCCACCCGGTAGTACACCCACGTGCCGCGCCGCTCGGAGGACAGCAGCCCGGCCTCCTTGAGCTTCTTCAGGTGGTGGGAGACCGTCGGCTGGGAGACACCGACGTCGGAGATGTCGCACACGCACGCCTCGCCTCCCTCGTGCGAGGCCACGGCGGAGAACAGCCGCAGCCGCACCGGGTCACCCAGCGCCTTGAACATCCGCGCAGCCGTCTCGGCCTCCTCCGCCGTGAAGGGGCGTTCCGTCAGCGGCGGGCAGCACGGCGCCACCGCCTCGCCGGCGGGTTCGAGCAGCGGCAGCACCTTGGTGTTCGACATACATCTATGTTGACATACGTCGAACCAGTGGGCGAGGGCCGGACCGCCTCAGGTACGGGCGAGGTAGGCGGCGATGTGCCGGGCGGCCCGGGAAGCGTCCCGCCCGACTCCGCGCAGGGAGTTCGACGCCAGGCTGCGCTGCCACTCCAGCCCGACGTACGCCAGCCCCGGATGCGTCAGCGACACCCCCTCACGGTGGCGGGGGTGCCCGGTGGTGTCGAGGGCACCGAGCGGGGTGAGGTAGCCCAGGTCGGGACGGTAACCGGTGGCCAGCACGATCGCGTCCACTTCCTCCGTGCTGCCGTCCGTCCAGGTGACCTTCGCGCCGTCGATGCCGGTGAACACCGGTCGCCGGTCCGGCCGCCCGGAGGTGACGGCGGCCCGGTAGCGGCCGTCGTCGATGACCAGCTGGGTCGGCGGCGCGGAAAGGAAGCGGCCGGCGGGCAGCGTGTCGAGACCGGTGCGGGCCAGCCACCAGTGCAGGTCCCGGCCCAGAGTTCGCTGGCGGGCGAAGCGCACAGTATGCCGCGCCGCGAGCGTCACCCGCGCCCGCCCGGCGAGCTCGGCGGCGATCTGCACCGCGGAGTTCCCGGCACCGACGACCACGACCCGCTGCCCGGCGAACGGCTCGGGCGTGCGGTAGTCGGCGGCATGCAGCAGGGTTCCGGTATAGGTCTCCAGCCCCGGAAGGTCCGGCCGGTACGGGCGGCCGAAGGTGCCGGTCGCCGCGATCACGGCGCGCGCCGCGAGCCGCCCGCCGCCCTCCAGGCCCAGCATGAACGCGCCGTCGCCGGGGCGGACGTCGCGTACCCGGGTTTGGGTGCGGATCTCGGCGTCCAGTTGGTCAGCGCAGCGCAGCAGGTAGGTGACGACCTCGTCGCGGTGCGGGTAGCGGTCCGGGTCGCCGCCGAACGGCAGCCCGGGCAGACAGCTGTATCGGGCCGGCGAGAAGAGGGTGAGGCTGTCGTAGTAGCGCGGCCACGACCCCGCCGCCTGCACGGATGCCTCCAGCACCACCGGCTGTAGCCCCTGCCCGCGAAGAGCGTGCGCGGCGGCCAGCCCGGACTGGCCACCCCCGATCACCGCGACGTCGACGTGTTCCATGACCCCAACCCCCTGGATTTGATGAATGTCTATGTTGACGCCCATCAATACAGGTGCCATGCTGGGGCGCGCAAGCCATCGACGAATGTCGAAGCAAAGGGGAATCTCGTGAACGCGCCCACCACCGACCAGCTGCCCGTCGTGGTCATCGGAGCCGGCCCGGTCGGCCTGGCCGCCGCCGCCCGCCTCATCGAGCGCGGCCTCGAACCGCTCGTCCTGGAGGCCGGACCGTCCGCCGGCACCGCGGTGCGGGCCTGGTCGCACGTGCGGCTGTTCTCCCCCTGGGCCGAGGTCACCGACCCGGCCGCGGAGAAGCTGCTGGCCCCGACCGGCTGGGTCCGCCCCGACGGCGCCGCCTACCCCACCGGCGGTGACTGGGCCGGGAGGTACCTGCAGCCGCTCGCCGACGTTCTCGGCGACAAGGTCCGCTACGGCACGCAGGTGACCGGCGTCGCCCGCGCGGGCCGGGACCGCATCGTCGACTCCGGCCGCGACGAGCAGCCCTTCACTGTCCACATCCAGCTCGCCGACGGCCGCGAGGAGCTGCTTGCCGCCCGCGCCGTCCTCGACGCCTCCGGCACCTGGTCGACCCCCAGCCCGATGGGCGCCGACGGCCTGCCCGCCCTCGGCGAGAAGACGGCCGCCGACCGCATCTCCTACCAGGTCCCCGACCTGGGCGACCCGGCCGTCCGCGCCCGCTACGCGGGCAAGCGCACCGCTGTCATCGGCTCGGGTGCTTCCGCCTTCACCGCCCTCGCCTACCTCGCCGATCTCGCCAAGGAGGAGAAGGGGACCCACGCCGCGTGGATCCTGCGCCGGGGCATCGGCGCGAGCACCTACGGCGGCGGCGAGGCCGACGAGCTGCCCGCGCGCGGCGCCCTGGGCCTGCGCGCCAAGGCGGCCGTCGACGCAGGCCACGCGAGCGCGGTCACCGGCTTCCGCACACAGGCCGTGGAACGCGACGGCGACCGGCTCGTCCTCGTCGCCGAGGACGGCCGCCGCCTGGACCCGGTCGACGAGGTCATCGTCCTCACCGGCTTCCGCCCCGACCTGTCGTTCCTCTCCGAACTCCGCCTCGGCCTCGACGAGCGCCTCCAGGCCCCGATCGCCCTGGCGCCGCTCATCGACCCGAATGTGCACTCGTGCGGCACGGTCTACCCGCACGGCGTGAACGAGCTCTCCCACCCCGAGCAGGGCGTCTACCTGGTCGGCATGAAGTCCTACGGCCGAGCCCCCACCTTCCTCGCCATGACCGGCTACGAGCAGGTCCGCTCCATCACCGCCGCGATCGCCGGAGACCAGGAGGCCGCCGAGCGCGTCGAACTCACCCTCCCGGAGACCGGCGTGTGCGGCGGCGCGGGCCTCTTCGACGACCCCGACGCCGCCCAGAACAGCGAGGGCGGCGGCTGCTGCGCCGCGCCCTCCACCCTCCAGATCGGCATCGGCGCCCCGGCCGCCACCTCCGGCGGCTGCTGAACACCCCACCCACCCCAGGAGGTTCGCCATGACATCCCGCGTACAGCTCGCCCTGCGCGTCCCCGACCTCGACGCGTCCATCGCCTTCTACACGAAGCTCTTCGGCACCGAGCCCGCCAAACTCCGCGACGGCTACGCCAACTTCGCCATCACCGAGCCCCCGCTCAAGCTCGTCCTCATCGAAGGCACCCCGGACGAGGCGACCCGCATGGACCACCTCGGGGTGGAGGTCGAGACGACCGAAGCGGTCCACGCCGCCACCGCCCGCCTGAGCGAGGCCGGACTGACAACCGACGTCGAGAACGACACCACCTGCTGCTACGCCCTTCAGGACAAGGTCTGGGTCCACGGCCCCGGCCAGGAACCCTGGGAGGTGTACGTCGTCAAGGCCGATGCCGACTCCCTGGCCAAGCAGCAGGGCAGCACCTGCTGCACCGGCACGGCCGAGGCCGACACCGACGCGAAGGAACCGGTCGCCGCGGGCGGCTGCTGCTGACCCGCCGATGACCGACCTCCGCACCAGCGAGGCCGTGACCGGGACGGGGGTCCTGTCACGGCCCCGCGCCGCGCTGCCCGCCCTGTGCGCCACCCAGATCACCAGCTGGGGAATCGTCTACTACGCCTTCCCCGTCCTCAACCCGCAGATCACCGCCTCCACCGGCTGGTCGACCACAGCCACCACCGCCGCCTTCTCGGGCGCGCTCCTGATCTCCGCCGTCGCGGGCATACCCGTCGGCCGCATCCTCGACCGCCGAGGCCCTCGCGCCGTGATGACCACCGGTTCCGTCCTGGGCGTCACCGCTGTACTGGCCATCGCGTCCGCGCCCAACCTGATCGCCTTCACCGCCGCCTGGCTGCTGGCCGGCGTGGCCATGGCCGCCACCTTCTACCAGCCTGCCTTCGCCGCCCTCACCCGCTGGTGGGGCGAGGACCGCATCCGCGCCCTCACCATCGTCACGCTCGCCGGCGGCCTGGCCTCCACCGCCTTCGCCCCCCTGACCGCCACACTCGCCGAACACCTGAGCTGGCGCGGCACGTACGCCGTACTCGCGGTGCTCCTGGCCCTCGTGACCATCCCAGCCCACGCCCTCGCCCTACGAGGACCTTGGCCACCGGCCCCAGCGCCACCGTCTCAACGGCACACCGACAGCAGCGGCTCGGTGACCCGCAGCCGACCGTTCCTGATGCTCGCCACAGCGATGACCTTGAACAGCTTCGCCATGTACGCCGTCGTCATCGCCCTCGTACCCCTGCTGATCACACGCGGCGCCAGCCCCACCGCCGCCGCCTGGGCCCTCGGCCTGGGCGGCGCGGGCCAGACCCTCGGCCGCACCCTGTACGCCACCCTCGCCAGCCGCACCGGCGTCACCACCCGCACCGTCACCCTGATCGCACTCGGCGGGGCCACGACCGCCGCGTTCGCGATGGTCTCCGGCCCCTTCCCCCTGCTCGTGGGCATCGCGATCGCGGCCGGCATGGTGCGAGGCAACCTCACCCTCCTCCAAGCCACCGCCGTCACCGACCGGTGGGGCACCACCCACTACGGGCGCCTGTCCGGACTGCTGGCCGCCCCGGCCACCATCGCCTCTGCTCTTGCCCCCTTCGCGGGAGCAGCCCTGGCCGGGCCGCTCGGTGGATACCCCAGCCTGTTCGTGGTGCTCGCGCTGGCCTCCGCCGGAGCGGCCCTTCTCGCATTGGGGAGCAGCTGACGAATCTTTAGGAGTTCGATGGACGAGTCGGCATTCGCTGCCTGGCCCGCTGCCCGATGGACAACGCACAGGAGTAACCCCTGTTATGACTTCGGCCCAGCCGCGTGATCTGGCGCGAGCGCAGGATCGGCGGTGGGAGTGGTGAGCATCGGATCCGGCAGAGACCAGGTCGAGGACATGGTCGACGTCTTCCGCCATGCGTCGGGTGTGCGGGGCCGTATCGCCCGGTCAGCGGATCCGGGGCAGGGCCTTGTCCGGGTGTGCGGCGTGGACGTACTTCACGGCGATGGAGGGGTGGATGCCGAAGAGGCGGACGAGGTGGACCGGGTCGGCGGTCTCCCGGGCCTCGTCCAGGATGCGGTCGGCACATACCTGCCTTGGCAGCAGCCCGATCTGGTCGAACGCGGCCCGCATCGCGCAGTAGCTGACCTGCGGGGAAGCGGGGTGCCGGTAGGTCTGGGCGGTGATCAGCAGATGCGGGTTGGTGGCCTGGGGCCAGCGGCGGCGGCGCTCGCGCAGCCAGTCGGCCACCAGGTCGGTGCTCAGGTCGCCGAGGTAGACGAGGTGGGTGTGCTCGCCCCGCCGCACTCTCAGGATCCGGCGGGCAAGGTCAGGGTCTGACAGGCCGAGCCGGGCGACCTCCACGGCGCGCACGGCATGGATGGCGACCAGGCCGACGATGAGCCGCGCGGCGGGACCGTCGAGCTGGTCCAGGACGCCGGCCAGGCGGTCGCTGGACAGCGGCCGTGGCAGGTGTACCCCGGCGGGCTGCTGCAGCCCGGCCGTGGGGTCGCGGAAGATCACCCGCTCCTGCTTCAGGGCCCGGAAGATGCTGCGCAGCACGCCGAGTAGACCCCGCGCCACGTTGCCCTGGTAGCGGGCGAGTTCACTCTCGATGTGACCGGCGGTGACCTGCCGCAGGTCCAGCCCTGCCGCCGTCCACGAGGTCAGGACGGGCCAGGCCATGCCCAGGTATCGGCGAATGAGCCTCCAGTCTGCCGGGGGATGCCGGTAGCGGCCCTGGCCGCGCAGGACCCGCACCCAGGCGCTCAGCTGGTCGGCCATCGGCGCGGGAAGCCGGGCGATCCGCGTGTGCAGGGCCTTCTCGTCGTGCCGATCGCGCCGCTCCTGGCCCATGTCCGTCAGGCGCGGGTGCACCTGGCGCTGAACGTCGGCGAGCAGCTGCCGTGGGGTCTCGAAGAGTTCATCGGCCTCCAGCAGGGCGTGCGCGCGCAGGAAGGAGATCACACGGCAGGTGGCGGCGGTACCGGCCGCGACGGTCCCGGCCAGGGAACGTACGTCGCGCTCGGGGATCGGCTCGTGCGCCCCCAGCCGGGCCAGCAGCGTATGCAGGACCAGGGCCGCACCACCGGGCACGTTGCGCTTGTCGGCGAGCCAGGCCCGCGGATAGCCAGCGGTGAAGGTATCGAACAACTCCTGTGCCGGAGCCGGCAGCGGGGGCAGCGAGAGGACGGGGGCGTGCAACTCGCGACGCCAGGTCCGCGGCATCGAGAACAGCGACAGCTGCCCCGCGACGACCAGCACCGGCATTGCCCGGCCGGCCGGGGCGCTCACCTCGCGGGCCCGGGCGCGTGCACGCGAGAGCGGACCGGAACGCGGGTGCACCACGAAGCCCAGCTCCCCGGCCCGCCGCTTGAGCTGGTGCGCGAGCGGCCCGGCGAAAGCGAGCTGCGTGAATGACGCCGCCGCCGCCTGCGGGCCGATCTCGTGCACATACGCCAGGCAGCCGCGGCACGAGTCCTTCCCCGCGTGCAGCGGCAGCCCGTCCCGCCGACACCGCGAGCACCGGCCCACTCGGTAGCGATCCCGGTTCTTGCGCCATTCGTCACAGCCGCGGCACAGGGTCGTCGTCACGCCCCAGCACCCACAGTCCGCGCAGGACCGCACGGGCCAGGACACAGGCGGCGGGCTGGTGCGCGGCTTCAACAATCCTGCCTGGGCGAGCAGTTCACCGGCGGCAGCCTTCAGCGGCAACCGCACCTGATCGAGCATCTCCTCCGAGACCAGGACCTCCCCCTCGGCATCCCGGATCGCCAGCGCACACCGGATCAGCCGCAACACCATCTGCGGCCACGTCCCCGACAGCCCCACGCTCGCCGCCCGCTGCCCGGCGAGCTTCTGCAGGACCTCCTCCTCCGGCCACGTGCGACCGCTGATCCGCCGGGCATCGCCACGCTCGAAGCGCCGCCGGACCGGAAACAACGGCAGCTGCCCGCGCATCACCGCGGGGCAGATCCTCGGATCGTCGACCAGACCTCGCACTTCGCGCGGCCCCAGAAAGGGAGCGGCCGAGCCCCGCGGACGCGGCAGGTTCCGTGCACCCTGCTGCCCCAGACCCAGCACGAAGACGTGCACCTGAGTGGGCGCGGGGAAGACGGCGTCGACGCCGGCCCGGATCTCCTCACGCACCGCGATCACGCACGGCCGGCACAGCCCGTCACCATCCACCGCACCGATCCGGCAGCACCGCGGACACCGCGCCGTCTCCCGGTTCTCCAGCCAGCCACGACAACTCCAGCACAGCCCGTTCACCAGACGGGGCACGCCCCAGTCCAGACACAACCCGCACTGCCGCACCAACACCACAGCGCCTGCCGTCAATTCGGCGGCCGGAGCCGGCGCGGTCCGTCCCTGCGAGGCACCGGCCGTACGGGCCCCGCCTCGCCGCCGACCGCCCGCTCCCGCTCCTCCTGGTCCGCCGCGGCGGCCACCGGCTCGGCCTCCAGCAGGTCGGCCACCGTGCACTGAAGCGCCGCGCAGATCTTGTCCAGGTCCTCCAGCCGCACCGTCACCGGAGTGCAGCCCCACAGAGCGGCGACCTTGCTCAGCGACGGCGTGAACCCCACCTTCGCGAACGCCGCCTGCAAGTCGACCGGCCGCCAGATGTCACGCTTGGCAGCCGCCCAGCGCAGATTCCACTTCACCGCAAACTCCCCCTGTCCGCGACCAGCCGCTGCCCGGCCCGCGCCGCTGACGCCCGCCAGCGATCCGCCTGCTCCGGATCGGCCTGGGCCGTCGCCAGATAATTGACCGTCGTAGTCGTCCAGATATGCCCGAGCATCCGCTGCACCTCCCACAACGTCATCCCGCGCTCGTAGTTGTGGGTGGCGCACGCGTGGCGCAGCAGATGCGGAAACAGCTCGGGCACCGGCCCCGGCAGATACAGCCGCGACGCCGCCTTCAGCGCCCGCCGGAACGTCGCCGGGACGACCTCCGGCGCGACCGGCATGTTCAGCGCGGCCACCGGCCCCGGCAACCGCTCGGAGGGAAACAACGGCGCCGCAGGATGCTCCGGATCATCCCGGAACAGGCCACGGACCTCCTCCACCTACCACCACAACAGCTCGCGGCCCTCCTCGAACAGGAACGCCTCTCTCGGCCTTGGACCGGACCCGCGGGCTCCCTTTCCCTGGACAACGAACCGGCCCCACCGGCCCGACTCCCAGTGCACGTCCCCCAGCGCCACACCGCACAGCTCCGCCGCCCGGACCCCGGACAGATAGGCGATCTTCGCCATCACGTAGTCCCGGCACGCCACCGCCTCCTTGCGCGACTGAGGCAGAGCAGCCCGCCACGCGGTGAAGAACTCCCGCATCGCCCGCTGCGACGGTGGCACCCGCAGCCCGAAGTCGCCACGGTGACGGGGCCGGTTGAACACATCGACCGGCGACTCCACGACCACGCCGAACAGCCGGTGGATCTCCCCGGCGTACCGCTGCTCCAGGAACGCGAAGTACGCGTCAATCTTGTTGATCTTCGCAAGAACCGTCGGTCGGGCCCGCTTGCCAGGGCCCGCGAAGTACCGGTCCAACGCGGTCGGCGTGAGCTGCCACGGCACGACGTCGTAGTGCTCACACAGCTCGATCACCGGCTTGACCAGCTGGTCGATCGACGCCGGCATCAGCCCTGCCGCGTCCCGCGCCCATTGGTACTCCGCGAGCGTGTCAAAGAAGTACGACCGCTCATCCCGCTGACCCGAGCGGCTCGACCGATACGTGTGGAGAGAGAAGACCTCCGCCAGACCGACCGCATCGCGCCCAGGAGCCAAGGAACGGGTTTCGGATTCCCCCATGAACCCGCAGATTACGAGCATCACTCGCAGAATCTGCGAGTGATTGCGAAAATCTCACACCCTCGTGGGACACCTCGAACACCGGTGTCCTACCTGGTGACTTCAGCCGATCGCACCCCTGGGGTCCGCTCAGGAACCCGTGCGTACTCCAGTTAACTGGCGGGCAGCTCTGCGGCGAGGGTGCGGGCCCGCGCCGGCGTCGAAGCCGCCCGCGACTGCACCGCACCCCAATCCAGCGCCCCGCCCCGCCAGATCACCAACTCGCCGTCCACCGTTGTGCCCGGCCGCAGGGCCATCCCGGCCAGCGCGACATCGAGCCACACAGCCGTGACGTCCCGACCCGACCGCGAGAACAGCCGGACGCCGTCAGAGTCCCGGACCAGTACGGCCCGGTGACCGTCGAAATTTCGGCTCGTACCACCAGCCCCTACCAGTCGGCAGCGCCGTGGCGGCTTTGGCCAGAGCAACTCGTACGGGAATGTCCATGAACTCAGCTAAACCGCACCACGCTTCAGGTGCCCGTCGAGTCCGCTTCCAGCCGGTGAAATCTCGATCATCGGCGAGTCGTTTGCGCCCGTTTCCCCAGGTCAGTCAGGTGTGACCAGGTGTGATCTGCGTCACTAGCATAAAAGCAGACCTGAATTTGACGTGCCAACCCAGCCCCGATCACTCTTTGTGCCTGCGGTTTTGAGCGCTGCTTCCTAATGGCGAGGCGTGCTCAGAGTTGCCCGCTTCCCAGTAGGTGCACGCATGGCCCGATAGACGGGGCATGCGGAAGCTGTCATTCCTGGGAGGGCGAAGCGCGATGAATGGCCACCTCGATCTGCGCACGTTGGTGCTGTTGCTGGCGGGAGGTGGTGCCACGTACTTGGCCTACCTATACCCCAGCCTTGGCGTAGCCCTCCTGGTGGGCATCGCAGCCATGGGGCTCCTGCACGCTCTCCTTAAGTAGCCAGTCCTACGTGCCGCCTCCCGGAATCTGATGTTCCGAATCCGTTGCGTTCGGTCAAGAGCTCCACGTTCGCGTGTGCACGCTAAGCCGTCCCGAAACGGTCGGTTTTGGGACGGTCGAGCCGGGCGGGCGACACGCCGGGGAATAGTGTCCCAAAACCCGTCCCGAAACTCTGTCGACTCCGGAGCAATCGGGACAGGTTTTTGGGATGATGTCCGGAGCCCCCGGCCCGGTCGTGCCCGCGGAGATGATCAGCAACTCCCAGCACCAGGGCTGACTCAAATGACAGGAGAGGACTGCGATGGAGACCGCAGACCAACGTGCGGCAGGCACCCACACGGGCCCGGGCGCGGTTGCTGCCTATACGGCCATCACACTGGCGGCCGCGACTGTGCTGACCGCGCTGTACGGACCTCCCGAGCAAAGCGAACGGGCATTCCGGTTCATGGGCGTGGTGAGGGACAAGCTGGACTTGGTGAAGGACTGGTTGAAGCCGTGCCCCGAGCCGGCGACCTACGAGCCCTCATCGCCGGCCCGGAGCCGTGCCCGGCAGGGAAGGCGTTGATGGGCAAGCGCACGGCCGTTTCGGCGGAGCGATGAACCGCGAAGAGCTGGGCGAGGCCGAGCGCGCCACGCTGGTCGAGCAGCAGGAGTGCCCGCGCTGCAGAGTCCCGCCCGGCTCGCCGTGCCGCACCCGGATGGGCACCGTCGCCACGGTGTACCACTCGGTGAGGTACTACACGGTGCCGGTACTTCGGTCGGGTCCGCCGATCCGGGTGCCGAAGGACCGGCAGCCGGGCAAGGCCTGGCGGGTGGTCCCGCACCTCGACCCGCAGCCGACGGCCGTCGACCGGCCCGGCGACCGCATCGGGTACGGGCGAGTCTCCGGACGCGGCCAGGACCTCGAAACACAGGAGCGGTTGCTGAGGGCGGCCGGGTGCATCGAGCCGCTCTACGTCGAGACGGTCAGCACCCGCCACGCGGAGCGGTCCAGGTACAAGGACGCGTTGGCCGCACTCCGGCCGAACGACATTCTCACGGTCACCATGCTGGACAGGCTGGGCCGGAACGCCCTCGAACTGATCACCAGCGCCCAGGACATCGAGCACCGGGGCAACCGGCTGGAGATCCTACAAGGGCCGCTCGCCGGGATGTACGACCCGCGCGGCCCCGGTCGGGTGGTGTTCACCGTGTTCGCGGCGTTCGCGGAGGCCGAGCGCGAGTTCATCCAGGACCGCAGGCTCGACGGCCTGGCCACGGCCAAGGCCAACGGCAGGTTCGGCGGGCGCCCCCGCGCGGTCGACGAGGACACCCTTGCCGTTCTCCTGGCCCGCCGCCGGCGGAACCCGCCCCAGCCCGTTACCGAGATCGCGCGGGATCTCGGGGTGGGCCGCTCGACCCTGTACCGCGCACTCGCCGAGCACGAGGAGCCGTCATGAACGCCAACAGCCCAAGGCTCGGACCCGCGCCCGAGGACACCGGCGCAAAGAAGTGAGCTGGGCCGCCTCGCTGAGTAACTGGCCGAACAGCTCTCGCGATTGTCCGACGGCTCCGCACTACCACTCACGACTTGCGGGCGTGGATGCGCCGCTTCCCGAGGAGCTAGGAGAAGGGTGCGTTCAGACGGGAGGACCTGTCGGTTGCCACGCCGTTGGCAGGATGAGCCCATACGGCAGGGGAGAGCCTGCTGCCGGAAGTAGGCCGGGCGGGGCGACCCCCCTCGACCTGCTGAAGTCGACCGTGCTGCCGGAGAACGTTGACCTGCTGAAGTCGACCGCGCCGCTGGAGAACGTTGATCCGCCGAAGTGGACCGTGCCGCCGGAGAACGTCGACCCGCTGAACTCGACCGCGCCGCTGCCAGAGAACGCTGTCCCGCGGAACTGGACCGTGCCGCCGGAGAATGTCGTCCTGTTGAAGTGGACCGTGCCGCCGGAGAACGTTGATCCGCCGAACTCGACCGCGCCGCTGGCGAACGCCGACCCATCGAAGTGGACCGTGGAACCGGAGAACTCCGTCCCGCCGAAGCGGACCGTGCCGCCGGAGAATGATGCCCCGCCGAAGTCGACCGCGCCGCCGGAGAACGTCGACGCAACGTAGTCGACAGTGCCGCCGGAGAACGTCGACCTGCTGAAGTGGACCTGGCCGCCGGAGAACGTTGATCCGCCGAAGTCGACCGCGCCACCGGAGAACACCGACGCCCCGAAGCGGACCGTGCCGCTGGAGAACGTCGCCCCGCCGAAGTCGACCGCGCCGTCGGCAAACCTTGACCCGCTGAAGTCGACCGCGCTGCCGGAGAACCTCGACCCGCTGAAGTCGGCCGCTGAGAACCTCGACCCGCCGAAGCGGACCGTGCCGCCGGAGAACACCGACTCGCTGAAGTCGACCGCGTTGCCAGAGAACGTCGCCCCGCCGAAGTCGACCGTGCCGCCGGAGAACACCGACTCGCTGAAGTCCTCGCCGCTGAATATGACGCCCGTGAAGTCGAAGTCATGGCCTTGCCACGAGTGGTGATGGCGGAGGGGTAGGCGGAGATGGTCGCGGATGAGCCTGACGATGGTGCGACGGACTTCCCGCAAAGCCAGGTAAGCATGGCGGGCCTCCGCGTCGTTCGCGGGTAGGTCGGATTCGGCGGTGTATGGGAGGCGTAGGTATGCGCACAGGACGTCGATGCAGGTCTGTCGCAGTCCGCGGTTGGGGGCGTCGTCGGCGAGTCCGGCGAGTGCGTGCACGCCGCCCAGGCGTACGGCGGCGGATTCGTCGCCGAGTTGGGAGACGGCGGTGGTGAAGCGTTCGGTGTGCAGTCGGGTGGTGTCACGAAGTGCGCCGTCCTCGTCGACGCGCTGGCGGCGGTAGGCCACGACCAGGGCCACCAGGGCGCCCGAGCCGGCCACCACCCCGAAAGCGAGCTTGACCAGTTCGAACAGCGTCTTGGAGTCAATGCGGTGCTCGGGCTTCAGCTCACGGGCGCCGAGCAGTTCCCAGCCGGAGTAGAACACGGACGAAGCCACCAGAACCGCGGTGCTGAAGGCCAGGATCAGGACGATACCGACGGGCCACAGACGCAGGCCGCGCCGTTCAGCCGGGCGCCGGGGCAGACGTTGACTCATGACCGACAGGACTGACCAAGGTGCACAACCGGTTGCAGCCATGGTTGTAGGGCGCCTTCGCGTGTGCACGCGAAGGCGCCCCGAGAACGTCGGTTTCGGGACGGTCGAGCCGGACGGGCGACACATCGGGGAATCCCCGGCCGCTGGTACAGAGGTTGTCCTCCCGGATCTGAGCGATGTCGACTGCTGGTCAACCTCGTGCGCAGCGTCAGCTGACAGGTGTGGATCGCCTCGTTCAACCGAGGACGGAGCCCAGGAGCACGCCAAGGCAGGCGCCCGTGATCAGGAACGGCCCCAACGGGTGGAGCGTCTTGCGTCGTCCGCCACGTCGCGCGGCGATGCGGCTGAGGCCGTACAGCACGAAGAGCAGGAACCCCACGAAGGCGCCTGCGATGAGGATGTCCCACCCGTACCAGCCGGTAACCGCGCCGAGAGTGAGGGCGAGCTTCACGTCACCGAAGCCGAACCCCGTCGGGTTGATCAGGAAGAGCATGAGATAGCAGGCGCCGAGCGCGAGGGAGCCGAGCAGCGCGGTCCTCCAGTTGCCGCCGGCATCGGGCAGCAGTGCCGCCACGCCGAGCAGGCCCAGCGTGATCACGGCGAGCGGCAAGGTGACGATGTCGGGCAACCGCTCCACCGTGAAGTCCACGACGGCGAGCAGCACGCCGATTGGGGTGAGCAGCAGCCAGACCACCAGCTCGGGACGGGCACCGGTGGCGGCCGCCAGTACGGCACAGGCCACGGCGGTGACGGAGGCGAGGAAGGGTGTGCTGGGGCCGTACCAGTCACCGTCGGCGCAGCGGGCCCGACCCAGCCATCCGTTGCCGGCACCGGCGAAAGGGTGTCCGGCAGGACACACTGCCCGCCAAGGCTTATCTGGCGGCACGGAAAGCCGGTATGCGGCGCGCGGTATGAGCAGGCCCGCGCCGGCACCCCACAGGACCGCCGCCGCGGTGATCCAGAACGTCTCCACCGGACGGAGCTTACGAGTTGGTGCGTGATAGCGGGTGAGGCGTGCTGGTCCGTTTGGGGACCGCTGTTCAGGCTTGAGCGGTGCGGTCGGAGACGAGGCCGGCGATGGCGCGGTAGGTGTCGGGCAGGCGGTCGCGTCGGTGGGTCCAGAGCATCAGTTGCTTCCAGCGTTTGTGGTCGGCGAGGGCGTGCTCGACGGTGATGCGGTCGGAGGAATGCCAGTGGCGGTCGCGTTCCCACTGTTCGACTCTGCCGGGCAGTGCTCCGGGCCGTGGTTTTCTGGGCGGGGTGATCGCTTGCCCGCGGTGGTCGCGGCTCAGGCCCAGATAGCCGTCATCCAGCAGGACCTCGACATCGGGAAAGTGCTGGAAGCACACGGCGATGCCCTCGTTGCGGGTGGCCGTGGCGTCGTGCATACGACCAGGTCGCAGGGCATCGGTCCATAACGTGCGACCCCGCCAGTCGGCGATGACGGTGGCCTTCATGGTGTTCTGCTTCTTCTTCCCGGAGATGAACGCGCGTCGGCCGCCGCGTCCGGCCGGTGGCCGGCGGACCTGGATCTCCGTGGCGTCCAGGCGCAGCTCGATGCCCTCGGCCTGGGCGTAGGCGAACACATCCGTCAGCGTCCGAAGTCGCAGGTCGGGACGGTCGGGGACCGCACATCCTCGCTCGGCCAGGAGCGGACGTATCTCTCCGATCGCGCGGGTGATGGTGGAGCGGTCGACGCCGAACAGCAGTCCCAGCACCGCGTGCGACAGGTCGTGGCGTAGATGGATCAGCGTGGCCATCAGCCGGTCGACGAACACCAGCTGGTGGCGAGCTCCGGCACCCTCGGCCCGCTTGCGGATTCCGCCCCGCGCAGCATGACGGCGGCCTTCAAGGCCGGCCTGCCATGGCGCCGCCAACTCCTCGATCAGGCAAGTGAGATGACGCCGGGAGATCCCCGTGAACAGCCGATGCGCCAGTACCGCCCGATTGACCATGATCGCCACAGTCGGATCATGCCACCGGCCCGGCACGGAGCCTCACCCGCTATCACGCACCAACTCGTTACCCGCGGCCAGGTCTCCTTCTTCCACACCTCGACCGCATCGTCATCCCGCTCGATGGCCCGCCTGTCCGGCTGCTGCCAACTCCAGCCATGCCGCTTCAGTAACCGCCACGTGCCCTCGACCGTGTAGGAGACGTGGAACAGCCGACCGATCAACGTCTTGATCCGCGCCAGCGTCCACCGCTGGTCCGCCCAGCCGTGGGCCAGCGGGCCACGCTCCAACTCTCGCTCCAGCCTGGCGATCTGCGTTTCGCTGAGCCGGGACCGCCCCGGAGAACCCTGCGACAGGACCCCGGCCTCGCCGCGCTCGCGCCAGGCCCGGCGCCACCGCTCCACCGACCGCTCGCTCACCCGCAGAGCGGCGGCAACCTCGCGGTTCGTCTCCCCATCCTCGAAGCGGACGACAGCCTGCAACCGGATCCGCTCCCGCGCGGCCTGCTCAGTGTCGGTCAGCCCACCACCCTGTGCGTATCTCACTCCCCAGGAGCTACCGGAGCTGGCAGGTCGCTGTCAGGCGAACCGTCCCGACATCACTCAATCAAGTTCAGTAGCCACAACGCACTTAGAAGGTCACAAGGGCGAAATGTTCCTTCTGGCGTGGTGCTCATCCGACTCCGCGGAACGAGTACGCCGAGAGTGCCACCAACTCCGGATCGTGTGAACTACTAGAGCCAAAGCAACAGCACCCGCGATGAACCGAATCACATTCCAGGTAATTCCAACGACCGCACGTTGCCCATCCGCCTCTGCAGCCAGCTGCATGGAGGCCTCGAAAAGTGCTACAAGCGGAACAACCAGTCGGAATGGGAGACCGCCAACACTCGGAATTCGCGCCAGGTTACCCAAGAGCCCGACGGGTGCCCCAAGAACGAAAGCTGCCATTCCCCATGCAAGCATACCGGAGTAATTCACCTCGCCGGCGGCCCCAGATTCCAGTCCGGCCGGGATGGTGGGGCTCAGGCCTTTGAATAGATAGTATGTGACCACGCCGATAGCCAACCCCAAAGAGGACAGCAAGGCTGATTCAGTTTTGGATCGGCCGCAATATCCTACTAAGAATGCGTAACAGACCCACGACCACCCACCGGAAAAAACAACATTTAGAGGGGCGCAAATGGGATTGTCCCATTTTTCGGTGAGGGGACCCGCTAATCCAAGTAGAAAACCGACCCCGAGGGGCACTGCGAGCGGCGCAACACGAGTGCGCGGAAAGTTTGCGATTTCTTCTTCCCTGTTCCGTGATTAACTCAAAGTAGGAGGTGGCGCCACTCGGAGACTGCGCGGGTAACGGAACAGACCCGAGTGGCGCATCAACCTACCCCACCTTCGAAGGGGTCGCCGCGGGATGCGGGGATCAGAACCTACTACTCATCAAGACTGTAGAAGGTTTCGCAGGTGTAGGCAGCGCCCGCCGTCCGGTTGGCGTAGGAGGTCTGGCCAGCGAACGCGTAAGCGCTATTCGAGCCCCCGGCAATCTTGACCGTGGAATGGTGCATCTTAGTGGCGTGGTAGTAGTTCGAGTAGCAGTACTTACCGTCGCTGGTCAGGTTGTAGCCGTAGCACCAGTTTCCGCCACTGGCACCGATGCAGGCCTGCGCGGTCGAATCGTCCATCGGCATCACCACCGAAGCCCATTCTGAGGGGTTACCCAGCTCTGCAGGCGGCTTCGCCCCGTCACCACGCTTGTGGAGGGTGACCTGGCCGACCTTGGAACCATCCGCGGCAACGACAGTGCCGTTCGCCGTAACGGTGGCAGCCTGAGAGGCGTCTGCGGCGGCCGGCGTGGCGAAGCTAAATAATGCGAGTGCCGTGCTCACGAAGCCGAGAACGGCCGATCTGCCAGATATCTTCACGGTATTCCTTCCCTAACTCCCCCAGTGGGAGTTTGCGTAATGATCTTGGGCGAGGGGATGGGGCGCAGTCAATAGCCTCGATAAGGACTGTCCGAAAAACAGGGCCCCGGCGTGCGCCCGGCTCGCCCCGGCTTGGAGTGGTTGATCGCGGCAGCGGGCCCCGGAAGCAGGTGAACACGGCACCTGGGGATCATGGAGTTCTCTACGCTTCAAGATCCACAAAGGTGCCGTGTTCGTCCCTCCATCATCTCCTGTAGCTGCTCCCGCGCCTCACACGCCCTGCCTGGAGGCCCTCGGTGAGGCTGCCGCACACGCCCAAGTCCGTTGCCTGGTTGCCGAGTTCGAATCGGTCACCGACCCGCGAGGGGCTTGCGGGGTGCGTTACCGGATCTCCTCACTGCTGGCCCTGGTGGTCTGCGCGATGACTGCGGCGGGCCACGACTCGATCACCGCGGCGGCGGAGTGGTGCCGGCGTGCGACGCCGCAGGAGCTGGCCGCCTTCGGCCTGCCCTATCACCCGTTGCTGGGCCGCTACCGAGTCCCGAGCGAGAAGACCCTGCGCAGGGTCCTGGAGCGTCTGGATCCCGATGAGATCAGCGCGGCCGGCTACGACTACCTCCGGCCCCTGCTGTCCACGCGGCCTCCTCGGCCGGATCCGGTGATGCCCGACGGCGGAGTCGAGCGCGAACAGCGCCGGGCCCATCGGGCGGCCACCCGTGCCGAGCCGGCGCGGTCCAGGCGCCGGGCGATCGCGGTGGACGGCAAGTGCCTGGCGGCTCGAAGCGACCGGACGGCAGCCGGGTCTTCGTGCTGTCCGCGGTCCGCCACGGCGACGGCGTCACACTCGCCTCGCGCGAGATCGGCGCGAAGACCAACGAGATCCCCGAGTTCGCACCCCTGCTCGACCAGATCGACGACACAGATCTCGCGGGGACCGTCGTCACCGCCGACGCCCTCCACGCCCAACGAGCCCACGCCACCTACCTGCACGAACGCGGCGCCCACTACCTGCTGGCCATCAAGAACAACCAGCGGGGCCAAGCCCGTCAACTCCATGCCCTGCCCTGGAAGGACATCCCCGTGATCCACCGCGACGACGCGCGAGGGCATGGCCGCCACGAGCAGCGGCTCGTCCAGGTCGTCACCGTCGCGGGCCTGCTCTTTCCGTACGCGGCCCAGGTCCTGCGGATCCAGCGCCGTCGCCGTCTCTACGGAGCGAAGAAGTGGTCCAGCGAGACTGTCTACGCCATCACCGACCTGACCGCCGAAGAGGCGAACGCGGCCGAGATCGCGTCCTGGGCTCGCGGGCACTGGACGGTGGAAAACACCGTCCACTGGGTCCGAGATGCTGTCTTCGGAGAAGACAAGTCCCAGGTCAGAACCCATAATGCCCCCGCCGTGCTCGCTGCCGTCCGCGACCTGATCCGCAGCACACTCAAGCTCGCCGGAGACGTCAACACCGCCGCCGGACGCCGAGCCCACACCGCCCGCCTCCGCGTCCTCACCCTCTACGGCATCACATGATCAAACCGGACGAGTCAGGCAAACGCCGGGGCCCTGTGCCTGCCCCTACCCCGTCGCGATCATGCCCCGCACACGAAGAAGCCCCTGCTCATCGAACAGGGACTCCCTTTGCCACAACGCACTGAGCGCATCGGCGCCAAGCCCCTCATCAAGCGTGAGGCGGCAAACGTCATCCGTATGAGCCGCACGAGCGGCCGGCTGCGGGGCGAGGTCTCATTCCGGCGGGCAGCCGAGGACGGCAGTAGTCCGGTGGCGACTGCTCAGCGCTCAAGCGAAGGCCCCCGACCGCTGCCCGGACAGGACCTTACGTCGCCTTCTCTCCTGCCACACGACCAGTCACCCAGCCTGACTTCACCAGGCAAAGGACCCCAGGAGCACGCCCGTCAACGCCCCGGCCAAAGCGAAAGGGCCGACCGGGATCACCATCGTGCGGCCGGTGCGCCCCGCAAGAATGAGGCCGACGCCGTACAGCGAGAACAGCAGGAACCCGACAAACGAGCCGACCAGCACGCTCCCCCAGCCGTGCCACCCCAGAACGACGCCGAGTGCCAGGGCGAGCTTCACGTCGCCGAAGCCCACACTCCGTGGACTGCACAGGAACAGCACGACGAAGCCACCGCTCAGCGCGATCGAGCCGAGCAGCGCCGTCGCCCAACTCCCGCCGGCATCAGGCGACAGCGCCGCGACACCAAGCAGAACCAGTAAGGCCGGGGCCAGCGGCAGGGTGAGCACATCGGGCAGCCGATGGGCCGTGAAGTCGACGACGGCAAGCAGCATCCCGACCGGGGCGAGCAGCAGCCAGACCAGCAGTTCAGGGCGGGCACCGGTGACGTACGCCAGAACGGCACAGGTCATGACTGAGGCGGCGACGAGAAGAGGCGTGCTGGGACCGTACGGGTCTCCGCCGGCACAACGGGCCCGCCCCAGCCATCCATTCCCGGGACCAGTGAAGGCGTGTCCGGCCGGACACACCGCCCGCCACGGCTCACCGGGCGCAACACACAGCCGGTACCCGGCACGCGGGACGAGCAGCCCCGCACCACCACCCCACAGGCCGGCACCCACGGTGATCCAGAGCGTCTCCACCCAACGAAGCATAGAACGCGCCGGCTTCCGCGCCGGTGGCCGTGCTGATGTGCTCAGCGACCGGTGGGCCCGCTCGATACGAAGCACATCGACCGTTGCTCCCCGCACCCGCGGGGGGGTGGTCGCTCGGCAGATGTTGAGTTCAGTTTCTACTGCGTGTGCCGTTCCAGGTAGATGGAGGTGAACACGGCGACCTTGGCGCGCAGCGCCCACGGGTCGAAAGGCTTGCTGATGTAGTCGACGGCGCCGGCCGCGTATCCGCGGGCCGAGTGCTCCGAATCCACGCCCATGGCCGTCAGGAAGATGATCGGGACGTCGCGGGTGCGGGGGCGGCGTTTGATGTGGGCGCAGGTCTCGTAGCCGTCCATCTCGGGCATCTGCACGTCCATGATGATGACCGCGAAGTCGTCGTGGTCCAGGAGCGCTTTGAGGGCTTCCCGGCCGGAGGAGACGGTGATGAGTTCCTGGTCCAGCGTGGAGAGCACCGCAGTCATCGCGAGCAGATTGTCCGGTTGGTCGTCGACGACAAGGATCTTGGGCATACCCTGCGGCATCGCGCGCAGTGCAGCCGCGGGGGCGACCTGCTCGACGGCATCAAGCTGGCGTTCGAGCAGATCGCAGCGGTCCTCCGCTGCGGCTCGCTGAGCCTGTGCCTTGCTCAGGTCCGTGCGGAGCCGCTCGACTTCCAGCTGAAGCTCGTCGCGCTCGGCAATGAGGCCGGAGATATCCGGGTGTGCTGACGCGAGCTCGTCCGCCCGTTTCCGCTCCGCGATACGGTCGGCCTCAAGCTGATTGAGCCGTGTCTCGAGGTCGGCGATGCGCTGGGTCCGGTCCAGCAGCGCGTCCCCCAGCACGTCGCCGCGGACGCTGGAGCGCCGGGAGACCCGGTCGGCGTCGGCGAGCTGCTGCTCAAGGATCTGCACCGCATGCTTGGGCGAGGACGCGGCATCCACGGCCTGCCCGTACAGGCCTCGTACGAGTTCGATGGCCTCGGTGGTGACGGCGGTTCCCCGGTGCTCGGCGACATCCGCGAAGAGGTCGTTAATCATCTGCCACGGCGGTAACCGGGTGCCGTTGAGATAGCGCGAGACCGTTCCCGGGTCGATGCGACGGCGCGCTGCATACCGTCGGACGGAGACCTGCAGACCCTCGAACAGTTCCCGCAGGGCCAGGGCGAGCGCGCGTGAGGCGTCGTTGAGGTCCTCCCCCAAAGGCCGCAGCTCAGCCATCACTTCCCTCCTCACCGGCACCGGTGCCCGCGGGAGCCAGCGGCGGGTCCGTGGGCCTATCGGGGGCGATCAGGCGGTTGAAGAAAGGGACGGCGAGACCTGCGACGGCGAGACCCGCGAGCACACTGCGCGGCGCTTCTTCCCCGGACAACGCCGTCAGTGCGCCTGCTGCCGTGCCGGCGAGCACAGCGAGCAGGAACACCAACGCAGATCTCAACGACAGCAAGGAGCGGTCCACCGCATACTCCGATCATGCAACCCACCGCAAGGGAAGGGAACTTGTCCCCCAGCGGATGGCGGGGGAAAGTCCAGAATGAGGGAACCGCAAAGTGTTGCAGACCGTGATCGGTGGACCGACGCGGCGTGATGTTCGGCGGCAACACCCCACGGCAACCCAGCGCGAGGAAGAGCGGCTGGTGGCGAGGCTGGTACTGCCGAACGTTGCCTCATGTTGCGGTGCAACGGTGCCGGCTCCGGCAACACCGTCGCACAGCCCTGAAGTGATCACTGCACGGACACCGCCGCGCAGCGAGCGACATCCGCAGTACTGGAGACCGGCTGCGCAACCGCTCCCAAGGGAGCCGGTTCAGGTCGCCGGAGACCAGCGCAAGAGGCGGCTGGGGCCGTCAGAACGCGCAAGCCCCGTTCACTCGCCCGACCACCGCACGCAGGGCCATCCGCGTGGGACGTGCCCCAGCCCCTGACGACCTGCAGCTGGGCCGGAGCCGCAACCGCCGCGGCTGGACTCAATTGTGGTAGCGAATGTATCCGTCGCCGTCCGCGTCGGATCCGCGCTTGGTGTAGGAGTGGACGTCTGCCCGGCTGCCGGAGGGCTTGTACAGGTAGATGGTGTCGCGGTCGTTGTTCCACAGGAAGTTGCAGTTGTCGCGGTAGACCACGTTGTACTTGTCGGAGTCGCTGCCGTGGCCGCCGCGCAGCTTCACGTAGTCGCCGGGCTCAAGGTAGTGGTTGGAGGAAAAGGCGAAGGGGGTGCCGGCGGCGTCCTTGACGACGTAGCCCTTGAGGTTGACGGTCGCCGTGGACGAGTAGTTCTTCACCGTCAGGTACTCGGCGTCGGTGTTGCCGGTGGAGCAGCTGTTGGAGTCCCGGCCGGGGGCGTCGTACTGGATCCCGCGGACCTTGAGCGCCGAGCTGTACTCAGCGGCCTGCGCCGACACGGCGGGGACCAGGGCGGCGACAGTGCCCGCGGTGACGGCTACGGCCAGGATGGAACGCTTACGCAAGATGGTGCTCCTCCACGTGAAACGAGCGGTGTTGTCGGTGGAGGACTTTTCAGCGCCTGCGACGGTTGCACACCGAAGGTGCTTCCACCCATTCGAGTGACACATGCTGGCCTGGGGGCACCTGCGTCGACGCTGTTGGCCATACCGCCGACGGAATGAACCGGAAGAGAGATCCCGCCCGGCAAGTGAGGTGGGGACTGTTTCGGTCGGCATGCTCAGGATCGTGTTATGCGCCGCCGTGGTCGTCGCTGTGAGCGTCGTCTTCTCTGACCGCACCTGTGTCGGGAGCCGCCGAGGCCCCGTTCAGCGCAGGCTACTGTCGACTGACCTGCCGGGAGGACGGCTTCGGAAGGAAGCCACGGCAACGCCGCGCGGGAGCCCGCGGTGATGACAGTCCTGTCCGCCGCGACCCTTGACCGCAGGTCTGATTGCAGTGCCCAGGCGGAAGGCGGAACTGCCAGAGACGCTGCGCGTACATGACCCACAGCGGCAGCTCGGTTCGCAATCTGGGTTCCTGCGATCTCAGCGACCAGACCCGCTCATCTCGAAGACCGTCACGGCTACAAGGCGAAGGGCTAGGCAGGCATGGGATCGATCTACGTTGCTTGGTGGAACGTCGAGAACCTTTTCGACGAAGAGAACTCCCCGCGGCGCAGTGAGAAGCTCCAACGGGTGCTGGGTGACGATCTGCGAGGCTGGACGCCACAGCTGCGCGACCGCAAGATCAGCCAGCTGGCGTCGGTGATCGCGCAGATGAACAGCGGCCAGGGACCGGACCTGCTGGGGGTCTGCGAGGTGGAGAACGAGTTCGTCATGCAGCAGCTGACCTCAGCCGTCAATGCACTCGTGCCCGGACGCACCTACGACGTCGCGCACGCCGACACCTCCGACCACCGGGGTATCGACGTGGCGTTCATCTTCGACTCCACGATGTTCACCGCACCCGCCGACCAAGTGTTCCAGCACGTCGTGATGCGCCGCACCGGCACCCGCGAAATTCTCCACGTCAACTTCGAAACCGCCCAAGGACAGACCTGGGCGGTATTCGCCAACCACTGGCCCTCCCGCAGCGGCGGCCAGCTGGAGTCGGCGCCCTACCGCGCCGTGGCCGGGGAAACCCTCGCCTACTTCCACGAACGCGCCGTCGAAGTACACGGGCCGGACACCCCGGTCCTCGCCATGGGCGACTTCAACGACGAACCCTTCGACCCATCACTGACCCAGCACGCCCTGAGCAGCCGACAACGCAAAAAGGTCCTCAACTCCACCACCGCGCACCGGCTGTTCAACCTGATGTGGCCCGTGCTGGGCACCGACGACCAGCCCGGCCCCCGCCCGTCCGGCACCTACTACTTCGAGAACCAGGCCAACGTCCTGGACCAGTTCCTGGTCAACAAGAACATGCTCACCACCGGCGCCGCGTTCCGCGCCGAACCCGGCTCGGTCCACATCGTCACCGACCCCGCCGCCATGGTCGGCACCGGACGCTACCCCGCACCCGTCCTCTTCGGCGGCATGGGCAAGGAGATCAACGAAGACGGCTACTCCGACCACTACCCCATCGCCATGCACGTCAGCACAGCCGACTGACGAACGAGGTGGAGAAGGCCCGAAAAGACACCGTGCTCATCAGCCACGTCGTTCGCCATGAGGTCCTGCACGTCGCGCTCGACCACGACCTGGACGTCACCAACCGCGCCGCTGCGGCGCTCCAGAACCAGGCCCCCGTCCAGACCCACCGTCCCGTCCGGGTCGTCGTCGAACTTCCCACCGCCGACCCCATCCCCGCGGCCCTGAGCGCCCTCGCCCGCGCCCACCGCATGTACGGCGGCCTCGGCATCCCCTTCGCCCTCACCGGCGCGAGCCCCCGCACCCACCGCCTCCTGGCGGTCAACGGCGCCTGACCCGATCCACCCGATCGACACCCCCCTGGGCTGCGCGTCCCGGAGCGATGTCCCCTGGGGGAGTAACCCCGCTGACCCGGCCGGGTGGTCCCGGCGTTTCCGCGTTGCGCGGGTGACGGGCGGCGCGGATAGTCGTGCGTCGGGCGGGGGCCGTAGCCCTGTGCCAAGCCCCCAGTAAGGAGCCGTCGTGCCGCGAGCGAGTGGGATCGCATGAGCAGGACCGTCGCCGATCTCGCCGTCCAGCTGCGGAGCGCGCTGTCGGGAGTCCTGTCGGCCCTGGGCGCCCTCGAAGGCACGCAGAGGCGCGCGAAACTGGCGGAGGCGCTCGGGCTTCCCGGCGGGCAGCTGACTCCGGCGGCGCTGCTGTCCCGCCTCGGCGCACCCGACGCCGACCAGGCCGGCGAGCTGTGGCCCGCGCTGCTGACGCTGCTCGGCGACGCGGCGGACCAGGCCGTACCCGACTGGAACTTCACCGTTCCGGACCTCCTCGCCGTGACCGCGGACCAGGTGCAGATCCTCGGCGAGACCGTTCCCGCCGATGGCACGGTCTCCTTCGCCGTGCGCCTCGGACCGCTCCGGCTCGCCACCGTCCTCCACGTACGCCAGGACGCGGCCCTGACCCTCACCGCGCCGCCGGCAGGCCAGGCGGCGACCGCCGCGCTGAGCCTCGCTCTGAGCGGTGTGCGGCTCACCCTGCCGGACGACCCGTTGGTCGGGCTACTCGCACCGGGCGGCGTGGTCCTCGAAGGCGACGTCCAGGCCCGGCTCGACGCCCAAGGCGCCCGCTTTCAGGGAGGCGGGAAGAACGGCGTGTCCGTGCCACTGCGGGTCGCCCCGCCGGGACTGCGCGCGCCCACCCTGTCCCTGGCGCCCGCGTCCGGATCGGGAGCCGGCCGAGGGCTGCGGTTCACCGCGTCCTTCGGCGCCTCGCTCCTGGAGCTCGCCGACGGCACGATCGACGGGATCGGCGGCGAGGTGACTCCGGGAGGCACGGACACGCCGGTCCGTGCGACCGGGCTCGGGCTGAGCCTGGAGGTGGGGCCGGCGCGAGGCGCCGGTTTCCTCGAACGGCGCGGCGACGAGTACGGGGGCGCCCTGGAACTCGCCCTCGGCGTGGTGGACGTCCGGGCGTTCGCCATCCTGCGGCCGCGGGGCCCGTCCCTCCTCGTCGCACTCAGCGCCCACTTCACCCCGCCGATCGAACTCGGCCTCGCCTTCACCCTCAACGCCGTCGGCGGCATCCTCGGCATCGGCCACGCCATCGACCGGGCGGCTCTGGGAGAGGTCGTGCGCTCGGGCCATCTCGACCGGGTGCTCTTCCCGGACGACGCGGCGCGGGCCGCTCCACAGATTCTGTCCACGCTCGCCTCGGTGTTCCCGGCCCGGCGCGGCAGCGTCGTCGTCGGACCGATGCTCCGGCTGGGCTGGGGGCGCCCGATCTCGTTCGTAACCGCGGACCTCGGGATCGTCCTGGAGCTGCCCAGCGGGGACATCGCCCTGCTCGGCCGGCTCAGGGTCGCGGTGCCCGCTCCCGAGGCACCGGTCCTCGACCTCCGCGCCTCCCTCGCGGGCTTCGTGGACTCCGGTGCCGGCCTGGCGGAACTGGTCGGCGACCTCGCCGGATCCCGGCTGCTGACCTCCGGCATCGACGGCGGAATCGCGGTGCGGCTCCAGAGCGGTTCCGGCGCCGCGTTCGTCCTCAGCGCCGGCGGATTCCACCCGGGCTTCCCCGTGCCCGCCGGGTTCCCCACGCCGCGGCCGCTCTCCCTCACCATCGCCGACTCCCCGTTCCTGCGGATCGTCTTCACCGGGTACTTCGCCCTGACTCCCGGTACCATCCAGGCCGGAGCCGCATTGAGCGTCGTCATCGGCACCCGCGACACCGGGGTCAGCGGACGACTCGGCTTCGACGCGCTGGTGCGCTGGGAGCCCAGCTTCGGGGTCGTTCTCGACCTGTACGGCTCCTTCCACCTCCGCTTCGACGGCATGAGCCTGTGCTCGGTCGATCTGCGCGTCCGCCTCGAAGGACCTACGCCCTGCTGGCACGTCGCCGGCCGGGCCTCCGTCTCCCTCTTCTTCATCGACGTGGAATTCCCCTTCGACGAGCACTGGGGCTGCACCGCGGTGGCCGCGTCCCCGCCGGTGCCGGACATCGCCGTGCTCCTGGAACGGGAACTCGACAACCCCCGCAGCTGGGAGCCGGTCCTGCCGGAAGGCGCCACTGCCCTGGTGACCCTGCGCCGCGACCCGGCGGGTGCCGGCGCCCGACTGCTGCACCCCCTCGGCCGGCTCCGTTTCAGCCAGCGTGTGATCCCCCTGGACGTGGAGGTGACCCGCTTCGGCCCCGGCCGGCTCCCCGGGCCACCGAAGGCTTACGGCGTGGACGTCCGCTTTGCCACGGGCACGGGCACCGCCTCGCCCGTCCGGGAACAGTTCGCCCGCGCCGACTTCTTCGACCTCACCGACGACGAAAAGCTCACCCAGCCCGCGTTCGAAGCCCTGCCGTCGGGCAGCGAGCTGACCCCACCGGTGGCTCGGCCGACCGCTCCGAGCCACACCGTGGACGTCCGCTACGAGACGAAGTGGATCGGCGAGCGAGGCGAACCACCACAGTCGGTCACCCCCTGGCTGCTGGGCGCCGGTCACCTCACCGGCGCACTCCTGCACAGCGCGGTCGCGACCAGCGCGATCCGCGGCGACCGGATCCGATACCACAGCCCGCCCGTGCGGGCGGCCCTGAAGCCGCTCATGTTCGCCGTCGCCAAGGCGGGCACCCTCACCGCGGCCGACGGGCTGTCATCCAAGGCCACCTTCACCGAGGCGTCCGAGCTGCTGCGCAAGGCCGCCCTCGGCGCCCCGCTCGGTCGCACCGCGCTGCTCCACGTGATCCCCGCCCACGAGTTGAAGGCGGTCGCCACGCCATGACCCGGTACGCCTTCTCCTCGTGGGCCCGGTCGGGGGCCGCGGCCTCCCTGACGCACGTCGACAACCTGCGTGACGCCACCCCCGTCCGTGGCGTCCTCGCCGCCGCCGCGTCCGTCAACGAGCGTCCCGAACGGCCGGTGCCCGTGGAGCTGTACGGCCCCGGAGACGTACGCTCCCTCGACGTGCGGCAGATCGTCAGGCGGTACCCGCTGCCCGGTACCCCGGATGCCGAGACCACCAAGTTCCCCATGGTGGAGTTCGACCGCACCGACCTGCCCTGGCTGTTCACCCCCCTGGCCGCGGCTTCCGGCGGTGAGCTGAGGCCGTGGCTCGCGCTCGTCTGCGTACCCGCCCGCACCGCCCGACCCGGGCGGGAGGCCGGGCGGCCGCTGCCCGTGCTGCGGGTGTCCGGCCGCGAACTCCCCGACCCCGCCCACCTGTACCTGTGGGCGCACGTGCAGACGATCGTCGGGCACGAGGGCGACGACCGGACCTCCGTCTCCCGGCTGCTGGCACCGCGGCGGCTGCTGCCGCACACCGAGTACGTGGCCTGTCTGGTGCCCTCGTTCGAGGCCGGGCGGCGAGCCGGGCACAACCAGACCGGGGGAGGCCTCTCGCCCGCCTGGCAGGCGGATCCGGCCTTCGAGTCCGACCTGCCGGTGTACCACTCGTGGACCTTCTCCACCGGCGAGGCGGGTGACTTCGAGAGCCTCGCCGACCGCCTCCGGTACCAGCGCATCGAAGGAGCCGGCCGCAGGCCGATGGACATCAGCAGGCCGAGGCCGCAGGACGCGGGGCCCGGACAGCTCGTGCAGCGGGTCGAGAGCGCGCTGCGGAGCCCGGAGCTCGCTCCCCGCGATCCCTGGCCCGTCGACGCGCCCAGCGGCAAGTGGCAGAAGTCGCTCGCCGCCTCCATCGAGGGTGTGCGCGACGACGACAGCGACGAGGACCCGGAGGTGGCGCCGCCGCTCTACGGGCGGTTCCACGCCCTCGCCAAGAAGGCCGAACCCGGGTCGACGGGCTGGCTCGACACCCTCAACCTCGACCCGCGCTGGCGTGTGGCCGCGGGCCTCGGCACCCGGTCCGTCCAGCGCGAGCAGGAACAGCTGATGGCCTCCGCCTGGACCCAGCTGGCCGGCGCGCGGGAGGTCAACCGCTTCCTCGACCTGGCCCGGCTGGCCAGACTGGTCGGTGCCCGGCTGCACGCGCGGCACGTACAGCCGCTCAGCACCGACGAGTTCCTGCACCTCGTGGCGCCGCTGCGCAGCCGTACCCTCCTCGGCGCCGCCACCCTGGCCCACGCGGTGCGGGCGAGCAGCCTGCCCACCGCCATGGCCACCACCACCTTCCGGCGCGCGGTCCGCCCCCTCGGGCCGCTCAGCCGGCGCGTCGAGCTGGTGAACCCGCCGGAGGATCCGGCGCCCGCTGCCCGGCCCTTCACCGCCACGATGGCGAAGCTCGCCCTGGCCAGTGAGGGACTGGCCACCGTGCCCCGCACCCCCGACGGCACCCTCGCCTTCGCCGTCGCACCCGAACGCGTCGTCGGCGCCGACCGGCTGCCCGCCGTGCGGGCCGCCTTCGGCGCGGCGGCGGCCGCGACACCCGCCTGGAAGGCACTGGGCGCCGAGGTCCTCCGGCGCGCCGAGGTCAGCGACCTCTCCGCGGGGCAGCTCGGCGCCCTGCCGGCCATGCGGCCCGACGTGCTCGACGCCGTCTTCCGTCTCGGCGCGGTACGGGAGATCGAGGTGCCGGCCGAATTCCTCGCCGACACGAAGCTCACCCCCCAGGGCACCCTGCTCTTCCCGTCCGGCCGCGTCGCTCCCGTGGGACTGCTGACCGCGGCGGGCGGAGCCACGGCCACCACCGGCTTCAAGGGCATGTGGTTCGGACACTGGGGCCCCCCGACCCCTCCGACCGGTCTCAGCGGCTCCTGGAAGGGAGAGGCGCACGGCACGTTCGGCCCCGGCGCCGTCGGCCCCGGCGCGGGCCCCGGCACCTGGCGCGGCGTCTTCACCGGCCGGTACCTCTCGAACGGCCTGGGGACGCGCGACGGCGTCTGGCACCTCGTCTTCACCGGCACCTGGCAGACCTCCGACGACGGAGGCACCTGGCAGGGCGTCGCCGCAGGGGTCTGGGACGACCCCGCCGACGTCTCCGAGGGCGCGTTCAACGGCACCTGGCGGTCGTCCACCGCTTCCGGCGTCTTCCACGGCTCCTGCCCCGGCACCTGGGACTGGGACCACACTGCCACCGAGGGCACCTGGCGCGCCGACTGCTCCGGCGGCTGGCACCGGCTCCACGACGGCTCTCCGCCGGCCGGCGAGGTGTGGACGCCCGACCGGCTCGGCGAGATCCTCGGAGGCTGGCAGCAGGGCGGCGGCATCACCCTGGGCAGCCTCTTCGGGAAGGAGGGCCTGGCCCACCTCGGCGAGCGGCTGCCCGCCCCCGCCGTCCTTGACCTGACCCCGGGCGACACCCACGGCATGGCCGTGGACGCCCAGGAGCAGTCCGTCCGCCCCGCCGACCTGCCGCCCGTCCCACCCCGCGACCCCTTCCCCGCACCCGCGGCCCAGACCGCCGTCACCGAACAGATCCACCCGCACGCGACCGTGGAGACCGTCGTCGCCGCCCGCGTCGAACGTCCCGGAGGAGGCGCCGGCACCGCCCCCGTCCAGTGGGCACCCCGCTTCCCCGACCCCATGTGGCGGCCGCTGGCCGGCCAGTCCACCGAGTGGATGCTCGCCGGACTGGAGAAGGTACCGCCGGACAGCGCGGCGCTCGCCGTCACCAACCCCGAGTTCATCGCCTCCTATATGGCGGGCCTCAACCACGAGTTCGCCCGTGAACTGCGCTGGCGCGAATACCCCACCGACCAGCGCGGCACCTACTTCGACTGCTTCTGGGGCACCGGCACCGAGATGCGGAAGCTGCACGAGTGGTCCACCGACGCCCCGCTCGGCAGCCACCTGACGGTGCCCCCCGACCGGGTCGTCCTCCTCCTGCGCAGCGCGCTGCTGCGCCGCTACCCCGGCGCGCTCATCTACGCGGCACCGCTCCTGCCGGCCCCGGCCACCCCGGGAGCCGGGCGGGAGCCCGACGACTCCAAGGCCGTCCAGCCGCTCTTCCGCGGCGCCCTGGATCCCGACACCGCTTTCATCGGATTCGACCTGCTGCTCGACGACATCGTCGGCCACGACTGGTGCTTCGTCATCGCCGAGCAGCCCACCGAGCCGCGGTTCGGCTTGGACGACCCCAGCGACGAGATCCTCGCGAACCCTTCGTCGGACGCGTGGGGCCGCACCTACGTCCCGCCCGCCGAGACCACCCCGCCCACCGACGCCGACGACTGGAACAACCTCGACTGGAGCCACTTCTTCGGCTCCTTCGAGGAGTTCGACCGATCGACCCACGTCCCGGGGGACCGCCGTGCCAACGTCGACGTCGCCGGCCTCGTCTGGGGCGAGGGCGGTGCCGCGGGCATCGCCCGGCAGTGCTACCAGCAGCCCGTACGCGTGGTCATGCCCGCCGAACGGCTGCTGGGCCCCTAGCCGGGTCCACCCCCACCGGAGGACCGATTCCGGCCCCCACCGACCCGGCCCGTACCGACCCGCACCCACCCCAGGGAGACAGACCGGATGACTGACCTCGCACCGCTGCGCGCGGCCGTCGCCGAGGCCGAGCAGCGACGTGCCGGTCTCGGCCCCGACGCCACCCCTGCCCGACGCCGCGCCGCCTACGAGGAGGCGAGGGCCGCTCACCACGCCCTGCACGAGGCCCTGCGCACGTTCACCGCCGTGACCGACGTGGACGAACTGTTCGCCAGGCTGGATCCCGAGGTGCCGCTCATGCTCGCCCCGGTGCGCCTCGAGACCCGGCTGCGGCCGTCCGGCGGGCCGGCCACCAGCGTCGACGTGCGGATCTTCCCCGACGACATCCACATCGACAGCCACGACCCCCTGCCCACCGAGGGCGAGGTCCAGCAGGGCAAGCGGTACTGGCGCACCGTCTTCCGAGCCGGACGCACCGAGAACGGGGCCGGAGACCGGGACCGCATCCGGCTCGGCGCCTGGGAGCAGCTGTGCGGAGCGCTCGGTGCCGCCCGGGCCCGCCAGATCGCCACCCTGCTGGCCCCCACCGCCGACGACCGCCCCGAAGCTCCCCTGGCCGAGAGCGAGACCGGCCCCGAACCGGCCTGGCCCACCGACCTGCCCACCCGCTCCCGTGGCTGGGACCGGCCGTCCACCGCCTCCACTCTGCCCGACCAGTTCATCGTCCAGGCCTTCCAGCAGACCCCCGACGGCGAGATCCTCGTCGGCGAGCGACGCGGCGAGGCCGTACCGGACACCCTCCAGGTCGGCCCGGACCCCGACGCCCCGGCCGCTCCGCCCGCAGCGGACGGCAGCGGCCCGCTGACCGACCCGGGCCTGCACTGGCTCACCCATTTCGCCACCGCCCGCGACAACGGCCTCGCGGTCACCGTCCCTCTCGACAAGCCCGGTTACGACCCGACGCGCCGCCCGCTGCTCTCGCGCGTCATCGCCTTCGGCGTGTCCGCCTCCCTGGACCCGCAGGCCTCGGCGGAACGGGTCGCCCGGTTGCTCACCGGACGGGCCCGCGACGGCCAAGCCGCGTTCGTCGCGCAGGACACCCCCACGAACAACGTCCCGCAGGCCCGCCGCACCCCGGAGCGGCCACCCGACGTGGACGCCCTGCTGCCCGCGCCCGCCGCGGCGGCCCCCGCACCCGATCCATGGGCCAACGCCACCCGCTTGGCCACCGCCCTCGGCATCCCGGAAGCCGCGGCGGCCGAGCTGTCCGGCGGCACCGACCCGGAACAGGCCGACGCGCGCGCCCTCCAGCTGGCCCTGTGGAGCGCCACCGGCGACTTCTTTCTGGACCAGCTCATGGAGAGTGGCAGCCGCACCCAGGAGACCGGCATCGACCTGGACTGGCTGCGTCTGCACCAGGCGGACCTCGTACGCGCCCGGGGCCCGCTGCCTGCGCTGCGCCTCGGCAAGCAGCCGTACGGCGTGCTGCCCCTGACGGTGATGCGTCGCTGGCAGCCCGACCCGCAGCCGGGCCGCGAACGGGGCCAACTCGCCGGAATGCACCGCGTGCTGACCACCCTGCGCCCCTTCTGGCAGGTCGGCGTCGATACGCTGCCCCGGGTCGGCGGACCCGCCGAGCCGCCCGAACAGGCCCTTCCCCTGCCCAAGGGCGAAAGCGACGTGCTGCGCGCCCTGGGCCTCGCCGCGGTGTCGAGATCGGTCGACGTGCGCGCCGTCCGGGGCGCCCTCAACGCCTGCTACACCAACCGCCTCCTGGGCCTGGTGCCCGAGTGCGGCGCCGGACCCGAAGCCCGGCTGTCCGCCGCCCTGAACCGGGCCCTCGGCCTCGACTACGAGCCCGTCGTCTCCCGCCACCAGAACGCACGGCACCCCAGCCGCCTGTGGCTGCCCGCCGCCCGCCTGACGGACCTGGCCGAGGGCACCGACCCCGTCGGCGAACTCGCCGCCTTCCTGGAGGGGGTGGTCGACCGCTTCGAGCTCATCCACCTCCTGGTCCGCCCCAGCCGGGCCCGCACCCTCCTCGAAGCGCTGCTGCGGCACAGCGCCAACCTCGAGTACGGCCACGCCGCCGCGGCGGCCGCATACGCCTCGGAGCTCGTGAAGAACAATCGGCTGCGCTTCGCTGAAGTCATGCTCGCGCCCGCGGCGGCACTGGTGCTCGTATCCCAAGCCGGCCTCAAACTGAAGCCGTTCGCCATGAAGGCCACCCTGGGCCTGGCCCTGCCCGGCGTCGCCGAGGCCGACGCGCGCACCGTGCACGACGCCGTCGACATCGAGCGCTCCGCGCTCGCGTCGGCCGTCGCGAAGGCCGTCCGCGACGACCGGGGCATCCTGCGCCCCCTCGACCTCGAACGCCCGTGGAGCGTCCGCCTGGCCGAGGTCGACGCCGCACTGCGCTACCTCGCCACCCGCGTCCACGACTGGGCCAAGGCGGGCAAGGACCCGTTCGCGCTCATGGAACGGCTGCTGGGCGAGTGCCTCGACCTCGCCTCGTACCGGCTCGACGCCTGGATCACCTCGCTGGCCACCGTACGCCTCCTGGCCATGCGGGCCGGCACCAGACGGCCCACGGGACTCCAGCTGGGGGCCTACGGCTGGGTGCGGGACCTCTCACCGAGGGAAGGCCGCCGCAGCGAGGGCTTCGTGCTGGCCCCCTCGCTCGCGCAGGCCACCACGGCAGCCGTCCTGCACAGCGGATACCTGTCCCACCCCTCCGACCCCGGCGCGTTCGCCGTGAACCTGACCTCCGGCCGCACGCGTGTCGCCATGGCCGTCCTGGACGGCGTGCGCCAGGGCCAGCCCGTCGGAGCGCTGCTCGGCTACCGCCTGGAACGACGGCTGCACGAAGCACGGGAGAACGCCTCCGAACCCCTGGAACTCGACCGGGTCATCGCCCCGTTGCGCGCCCAGTGGCCGCTGCGTCCCGTGCACCACCCCGCACCCGACGCCCAGGGCTTCGTCGCGGCGCACGACGTCGTGGACGGGGCCGCCCTCGGTGAGATCCCCGTCGAGACCGCGATGGGCCTGCTGAAGCCCGGCATCACCCCTGCCCTGGACCCGATCCGGGAGGAACCCGTCGTCCGGGCCGCCCTGGAGGCCCTGCACGAGGACGTCGACGCGGTCGGCGACCTGCTCCTGGCCGAGAGCGTGCACCAACTCGCCAACGGCAACCCCGACCGGGCCGGGGCGACCCTCGCCGACCTCGCCGCCGGCGGACAGGCACCGCCCCGCCCGGAATTCCTCGACACTCCCGCCCAGGGCACTCCCGTCACACACCGCCTCCTCGTCGTCGTCCCGGAGAACACGCCGCCGGCGCAGGGCTGGGACGGGCCGGATCGGCGCGCCCGGCCACGTGCCGCCGCCGAACCCAGGCTCGACGCCTGGGCGGGCCACCAACTGGGCCGGACCGACCGCGTACGGCTCCGCACGGCCTGGCGGCGGCCCGGCCACGCCGCCCCAGCCGCGACCCGCACCCACCCCTGGCCCCTGACCGGTCACTGCGCCCTGGACGTCATCGCCCTCGCCGCCTCGGGGGAGCTGCGCGCCACCCTGAGCGAGGCCCTCACCGCACACCGGCCCGGGGACCTGCCGGGCGACGCCGTCGCCGAACTCCTCGACGGGCGCGGCGGCGACTGGCCCCGCTCGACAGTCTCCCTGCAGGAGTTCGAGGCGCTCGCCGGCGCCGTCGCCACGGTCCTCGCCACCGGCCGGCCCGGCGCGCCCACCGACCTCGCTCCCGCCGCCACCCCGCCCGAACAGGTCCTGGACGAGACCGAGCTGCGCGGACGAGCCCAGCGCACGATCGACGCCCTCGAAGAAGCCGCACAGGCCGCGGACCTGCCACGGCTCGCCGCCCACGGCATCGTCGTACCGGCCTCGGCCGCCGCCGACGACCAGGCCGCCCGCACGGAGGCCGCCGTCCAGGAGGCGCACTCACGGCTCGGCCTCGCACAGAAAGCGCTGGCCGGTACGGGCCCGCAGGCGGCCGCGGCGGCCCTTCGGGAGGTCTTTGGACCCGGCTTCCGCGCCGTCGGCCTCGGCACCCCACCGGACCCGGCCGCACTCACAGCCTCCTTCGGCCCGGGCCTCGACCGTGGCGGCACGGACGACATCATCCCGCGAGACTGGCTCGAACGCGCCGCCACCGCCCGCCCGGGCGCCGCCGCCCTCGCCGACCTGCTCGTCCTCGGCGAGGCGACCGGCACCGGCGGGGACTTCGCCCTGCGCGTCGGACAGACCCCCTTCACCCCCGGCGACCGCTGGGTCGGCGCCCGCCGCACGGCCGAACCGCCCCCCGCCACCGGACTCGCCGTCCACGGCCGCCCCGCCGCCGACCCGGCGAAGCCCGCCGCCGTCCTCGTGATCGACGAATGGCCGGAACTCATCCCCGCCCAGCGGCACACGGCGGGGGTGTCCTTCCACTACGACGCACCCGGCGCCCGTCCCCCACAGGCCGTCCTCCTCGCCGTACCACCGGTCGTGGGCAGCCCCTGGACCGCCGGACTGCTCGGCGAGACCGTGCGCGAGGCACTCGACCTCACCGAGCTGCGCCTGGTGGACCTCCAGGCACTTGGCTGGGTCGGCCGCTACCTGCCCGGCGTCTACCTGCCCCAGGAATCGCTCGGCACCGCCCCCGGCGTCTCGCTCCTGGAAATCATGAAGTCCCACATCGCCAAGGGCGCGATCACCAAGATCACAGACCAGGAGGCCTGAACATGGCCGACGACAAGGCGGTCTTCGCCCAGTACCACCGCATCGAGCCCCACATCCGCCCCCGGGGCACCGGGGGACAGCTCGACGAAGCCCTCGAAGCCCGGATCGCCGACCCCCTCTTCCTCCTGGCCCGCCAATGGCAACTGGCCGAGTTCCACGGCGAGGACGGCGGTTCGCCCGTCGCCTGCTCCGTGTCCACGACCGCGGCCGCCGTGGACCGCTTCCAGCCCGGCGACACCGGCCCCTCCGTGCCCTACCCGCCCGGCGTCCCCCTCGAATACCTCGTCGAAGCGGGCCGGGACCCGGACCCCTCCGACCACGATCTGACGCTGCGCACCGCCGCACGGGCCGGGCTGCGCTTCCTCGGCCAGCTCGGCGCGCTGCCTGCCGCGGTCCGGGACTCCGTCACCGACCAGGCCCTGGCCGCGTTCCCCCTCGTCGACCCTTCCTCGCAGGGGGATCCGGACGCCGGGCCGCGGGCGGACCCCGCCGGGCGGGCGCTCGCCCAGGCCCTGCTCGCCCGGGCCCCGCACGGCGGCGCGCTCGCCCGCGCACTGGCCGCCGGATGGCACCCGACCGGTCTGGACACGGCTCACCTGAACGCCTTCAAGCAGGCCGCGGCCCGGTGGAGCACCTGGTTCGCCGCCGAGCACGGCCCACCGGCCCGCTCCAGCTGGGTGCGCGACCGCCTCGAACACCACTTCGCCGTCGAGGCCCGCCACGGCGGTCGGCGCATCACCCTGACCGCGCCCGAGTACCCGGGCGGCGGAGCCGAGGCCTACCACTTCGACATCGACGCCGAAGCCACCGCCCTGACAGACCCGAACCCCGCCACCCGCACCCTCCTGCCCACCCGCGCCACCTACCCCGGCATGCCCGCCGAACGCTGGTGGGAGTTCGAGGACACCACCGTCAACCTGCCCTCCGTCGAGGCAGGTCCCGGCGACCTCGCCCGGCTGCTGCTCGTGGAGTTCGCCAACGTCTACGGAAACGACCACTGGGTGGTGCCGTTGGAGCTGGAGGTGGGCCACGTTCACGCCGTCACCGGCTTCACCGTCGTGGACACCTTCGGCGACCGGCTGGCCCTCGACGCCGCCGGCGACGAGCACTGGTCCCTGTTCCGGCTCGGCACCGCCGGCACCGGGCTCCCTGGCCCCGCCCTCCTGCCACTGCTGCCCCGGGCGGCAGCCCGACTCGAAGGAGCCGCCGTGGAAGAGGTGCTGTTCGTACGCGACGAGATGACCAACCTCGCCTGGGCGGTCGAACGCACGGTGCAAAGCGCGACCGGAAGAGCGCGCCGGCGCGCCGACGAGACCCCCGCCGCCGCCCCGCCCGCCCCGTCCGAGGTCCCCAACGCCCTCACGTACCAGCTGGCGACGGCCGTGCCGTACCACTGGATCCCGCTGGTACCCGTACCGCTCGAACCCGGCTCGGCCGCCGTCCGGTTCCGGCGCGGCCGGATGACCCTGCCCACCGCGGACGGAACCCTGCGCACCCAGGCACGCGGCCGCCTCCTCGCACCGGAGGTCCCCCGCGTGTACTTCCGGGACGAGGAGATCCCGCGCTCCGGCGTGAACGCCGCCCGGATCCCCACCACCGTCAGGGGCCACGACGGCCGCCACTACCACTGGACCGGACGCCGCGCCCGGGCCGGACAGGGTGAGGGCGCCTCGGGGCTGGCCTTCGACGGGGTGCTCCCGGCGAAGGAGACCACCGCGTGAACCACGGCCAGGGAGCGGTGACCGCCCTCGCGCTCGCCCGGGGCGAGACCGAGCTCGTCAGCGCGGACGGCGCCGGCCGGCTGCTCCGCTGGCGCCGGGAGACCGGCGAGGCCCTCTGTTCCATGTTCGTCGCCCACCGGAGCAGCATCTGGGCGATGCTGCTCACGTCCGACGACGCCGAGATCGTCACGGCGGGCAGCGACGGCACCCTGGGCCGCTGGCACCGCACCACCTCGACCCCGGCCACCGACCCCCTCACGGCCCACGCTGACTGGATCCTCGCGCTCCGCGCGACGCGGGACGGCTCCGAACTCCTCACCGCCGCCCACGACGGCACGGTACGGCGCTGGAACCGGGCCGACGGCGCATCCCTCGCCGACCCGCTCGCCGCCCACGACGGGGCGGTCCGCGCCATGGCCCTCACCGCCGAGGACCGGGAGATCGTCACCGCCGGCAACGACGGGGCGGTCCGCCTCTGGGACCGCGAGGGTGCCGCTCTCCTCACCCAGTTCGGCGGCCACATCGGCCCCGTGCCGGCCCTCGCCGTCTCCGCTGACGGCGCCGAGATCGTCACCGGCGGGCGGGACGGCACGGTGCGCCGTTGGGACCGTGTGGGCGGCGGCCCGATCGGCGCCTCTCTCGTGGCCGGCGCGCCTGTACGCGTCCTCGCCCTGACCGGGGACGGCGAGATCGTCGCGGGCTGCGACGACGGGACCGTACGCCGCTGGCGGCGGGCCGATGGCCGGCCCGTCGGCACAGCTCTGGAGACCGCCCACCTGAGCGTCTGGGCGATCACCGTCACCGCCGACGGCAGGGAAGTCGTCACCGGAGGCTGGGACGGCTTCATCCGCCGCTGGGCGCGCGACCCGGCCGAGCCGGAGATTCTGCGTCAGGCACGAAGCCGGTCCCGGATCGTGGCCGCGCCGCGCTTGCTGATCCGCGGCGCGACGCCGTTCTGACGACCCTCCGTTCCGACGACCGCCCGCCAGCGAGGAGCAACCGATGGCCGACATCCAGATCGACACCTCGCGGCTCACCGTTCCGTCGTTCAGCGTTCCCGAGGCCGGCCTCGGTCCGATCGACGGGTCGAAGAGCCCACCGCCCACCGTGACGCTCCCGGCTCCCGGCACCTACCGCCTGCGGCAGGAGCCCGCACCCGCCTCCGACGTCGTCTTCTCCGTGGCCGGGGACGGCACCCTCGACTTCGACGCGGCCCTCGACGCCGTCGCCGAGGGCCGCGGCACCCGCCGCCTGACGCTGCGCGGGTTGCCCGTCCGCGTGGACGGGACCGCCCTGGACCACGACCTCAAGCTGGACACCGGTGCGAGGACGCTGACGTCGAACCGGCCGCACGATCTGTCCCTGCTGCCCTGCCACCGGTACGGCCTCGGCGGGGGAGCCGGGAAGCTGGAGTTCGCCGTGGCCGTCGACGGTTCGGTCGGCACCGCCCCGGGCACCGAGGGTTATGCCTCCACGTCCGGAGCCACCCTGACGGTCCACGGCCGCACGATCCGCATCGACGGGACGGCGTTGTCGCACGACGTGCTGCCCGGCGGAATGCTCGGCCTCGGCGGCTACCTGCCGAGAGCGACGGTGAACGAGCTGACGGTGCTGCCGGCCACCGGATACTGGTTCCAGACGGGGCCGGGGCTCGTGGCGGACTTCCGGTACGGGGTGGATCGTGCGGGAGGCGTCACGGTGGGGCCGGAGTTCGCAGGTTTCGCCGAGGCCGAGGGCGCCACGCTGGTGCTGCGCGGGTACGCGATCCGCATCGACGGGACGGCCCTGTCGCACGACGTACTGCCCCTGTTCCTTGCCCGGCCGACCGAGTACCTTCCGCGTGAATCGGTCAACGAGCTGACCGTCCTTCCGGCGGCGGGATACGGCTTCCAGCCGGGGGCGGGGGTCGTGGCGGACTTCCGGTACGGGGTGGATCGTGCGGGAGGCGTCACGGTGGGGCCGGAGTTCGCAGGTTTCGCCGAGGCCGAGGGCGCCACGCTG
>NZ_JBEOYO010000038.1:81087-91833 GCF_040297125.1 Streptomyces sp. NPDC001868
TGGTGCTGCGCGGGTACGCGATCCGCATCGACGGGACGGCCCTGTCGCACGACGTACTGCCCTTCGGCGGCCGCTTCCGGCCGAGCGTCTTTCTTCCCCGGACGTCCGTGAACGAGCTGACGGTCCTCCCGGCGCTGGGGTACGGCCTCCAGCCGGGACCGAGAATCGTGCCGCCTTTCCGGTACGGGGTGGATCGTGCGGGAGGCGTCACGGTGGGGCCGGAGTTCGCGGGTTTCGCCCAGGCCGAGGGCGCCACGCTGGTGCTGCGCGGGTGCCGGATCCGCATCGACGGGACGGCCCTGTCGCACGACCTGCTGCCCCTGGGCCTGGCCCGGCCGGACCACTTCCTTCCACGCGCGTCCGTGAACGACCTCACGGTTCTCCCGGCGGACTTCTACGGCTTCCAGTCCGGGACGGTCGTCACGGACTTCCACTACGGCGTCGACGGGGACGGGCACGTCTACGTGGGCTCGCAGTTCGCGGGATGCGCCTCGGGCGCTGGCAACACGCTGGTGTTGGACGGATATCCCGTGGTGATCGACACGACCGCCGCGGACAGCGACCTCGTGGGGATCCACAACATCCGGGCGAGCAGTCCGGGTCCCCCACCCTTCCGGCGGAGCAGCCACGAGGCGGAGTTCGTCCTCCTGCCCGGTCCGGGCTACGTCCCCCAGACGGCCAAGGGCGCCTTCAAGAGGGGGTTCAACGTCGAGCGGGACGGCACCGTGACCTTCCCGCCTTCGACGGCCGGCCGCTACGCGGTCTCCCCGCCCACGTCCCCCAACCCTTCGGAAGAGGGGCGGGAGGTCGCCATCAGCACGCTCGTGCGCCCCACCGACCCGGACGCGGGCGGGCCGGGGGGAACCGTCACGTTCTCCCTCCAGGACGGCCCCGTCCTGGGTACCGCCGAACCGGACGAGCACGGGCGGGCGGCCATCACGACGAGCGCGCTGCCGGTCGGCGAGAGCGTCGTCGTCATCGAGTACGCGGGCGCCGAGCCTTTCGCTCCCTCGGCGACCACCGTCCGCCACCAGGTGATCCCACGCATGGGCGAGCCGGTCGGGGACGCGGCCCTGCCCGAGGTCGTGGACTGGGCCCTGCTGCCCATCCTCGCCCAGATGGCCGATCTCCAGGCGGTGGACGGCCACGTCAAGCTGGCCCAGTGCCTGCTGAACACCGTCGGAGCCGCGCAGCCCCCACTCGTCATCGACGGCAACTTCGGAGTCCTGACCCTCGCCGCCGTAGGGGCGTTCCGCTCGGGCCCGCTCCTCACCCCCGGGGACGTGGTCGACACGCCCGTCTGGTTCGCGCTCGCCGTGGCCGCCCCCTTCCCCCTGCTGGAACCCGGCCCCAAGGTGCCGCCCATGACGGGGCCGCCGGTGGCCCTCGTACAGCGGCTCCTCAACCGGCGGGGCGCCGAGCCGCGACTCGACCTGGACGGCAGGTACGGGCCCGCCACCGCAACGGCCGTACGCGACTTCCAGGCGGCCCACGGCCTCGCCACCACCGGCACCATGACCCCCGAGACCTGGTCCGCGCTCGCCGGCTCGCCGCCCGGCCCGGACCCCACGCCCGCCGAACCCAGGGCCATGCGCCTGACGTTCTCCTACGACAGCGCGGACTGGGACGCGGGCGGGCCGGTCGTCCGGTTCGTCTCCCGCGAGGACCTGAGGATGCTCGCTCCGCGTGGCGCCGACCCCGACGACTTGCCCCAGGGACGCTCCGGCTTCTGGTACGAGGTCCGCGACGCCGCGGGCCGGGTGCTCTATTGGCGCAGCCGCCATCTGCCGATCGCGGTCGTCCGGGAGGTCCCGCACCCCGAGGACGGCCTCTCCACCGTGGCGCTCGACAACCCGCGGGGCACCTTCGAACTGGTGGCACCGGTGCTGCCCGAAGGCGCCTCGGTCGTGCTGCTCAGCAGTCCGCCCGACCCCGCGAGGCTGACCGAACCGGCGTCCGAGATCTTCTCCCTGCCCATCGCCTAGGCGTGTCCGGCACATCGCCGACGGAAGGAGTCCCCGTGAAGGTCGTCGAGTTCGTCCTCGGAGACATGAGCCGAGTCGCCCTCGGCTGGACCCTCGCAGTCGTGCCCGAGGGATACACGCAGGCCGATTTGAAGGACGGACTCTTCGACGCCGACGTGGCGAAGTTCGTCAAGAGAATGCTCGTGACCGCGCCGTTCTCCCGGCCCGAGGTGCGTCGGCTGCTGAACGTGGTGATGGTCCGCGCGGCCTCGGCACACAGCGGGGACACCATCAGGCTGCTCACACCCGCGCCCGCCGTCTCACCGTTCGGCACGGCGTTCGGCGCCCTCTTCGGCCGTGACACCTTCGAGAACAAGCAGATCGAACGCACCCTGTACGGCGACTCCGCCAAGGTGATGAAGTTCGTGCGGGACCAGCCCGGCCTTCGCTCGGTGAGCCACTTCCTCGTCGTCGTCAACAACACGGACATCGACGGCGGATGCATGCAGGGCGGGGTGGGCTGGTTGAGCAAGTACCGCGCCTCCTGGCCCGACGTGGCCCTCCACGAACTAGGGCACCAGGCCTTCGGACTCGCCGACGAGTATCCGTACATGAACACCCGGACGGACCCCGTGTCCGTCATCCCGGCCCTCGCGCCGGAGCCCGAGGCACCCAACGTCACCAGGGTGAAGAACGCCGTCACGATCAAGTGGTCGGACCTCCTCACCGTGCCGCCGTGGCAGGTCCCGACCACGGTGCTCGCCACGCCCTGCGTGCGTGAACACCGCGTCATCGACGACCCCGACCCGCCGATCCCCGCGGGGGCCGTCGGCGCCTACGAGGGCGCGTACTACCACGACTGCGGTGTCTTCCGCCCGTCCCAGGAGTGCAGGATGCGCGTGAACACCGACCCGTTCTGCCGGGTGTGCGAGATGAGGGCACGTCTGGACATCGGACGCCACACGCTCGTCCTGAGCCAACCCACCCCATTCGGCGCGGGGTACTGGACGCACGTGCAGGCCTTCGACCCCACGCCGGGTCACCCGCGCATACTGTCCTACGACATGGTCACCGGCGCCTACGCGATCTCCCCTGCCAACGGCTACACGAGCCTGCCCCGCCGCCCCGACGGCTCCCCGCCCGTCCTGGACTCCAACCACGCCCTGGGCACGGGGTCCATCGGCCCCGGCTGGTCCTCGCTGGTCCCCTTCGAACTCGGCAGGACCCTCCACTTCCTCGGCCACCAGGCCGGATCGGGCGCACAGGCGATCTTCGCCGTGAACGAGTTCGCGACCGCGCTGAGTCCCACCCACACCACGCCGCCCGGACACGCCGCGCACACCCACGTGGTGACGTTCCACCTCGGCGGCGCGCCGCACTACGTCGGCTACGACTACCTCAGCGGGGACGCCGTGCTCTTCCGCCTCGACAGTGCCGCCGCCGATCCGGTACCCGTCACCACGATGCAGTGGGGACGAGGCCACACGGCCGTGGTGGCCATGACGCTCCGTGGCGAGCCGCACGCCGTCACCTACCGCCTGCACACCGGCGAAGTGATGATCCGCCGCCTCGCGCCGACCGGCTTCACGATGGCCTTCGCCTCGCGTTCCGGCTTCTGGAAACGCGCCATCACGCACGTCGCGGCCCTGGACATCGACCACCAGCCGTACCTGGTGCGGTACTCCGGCGTCGACGGCAGCGCGTACATCCACTCCGTGCGCGACGACGCCACCGGCGTCGACCCGGTGTGCCACGTCCCACCGCCCGGCATCGGCGGTCTGTCGCTCTTCGGCGTGGGCGCCTCTGCCCTCGGCCAGGTGAACCGGCCACACGCCGACGGCAGCCCGGGACAGGACCTGTACTTCTACAGCGCCAAGGACGGGTCGCTGATCCTGTCACCCCTGGACCTGAAGTGAGTGCGTTGTGGCAAACCGAATCTTGTTCGAGCGGCAGCGGGTGATCACCTGGACGGAGGTTCGGGTGTAGTCGCGGGCATGGGAGAACGGGCGCCTTGGTAGTGACGCGGTTACGACACCAGCACGACCAAGGAAGCCCGTTGCCTCATCAGTTGAGCAGTATCCCTGCGCATGCGTCCACCGCGGTCACTCCTGGGTGCGACTGCTACGTGCACAGGTTCGGTTCGATCGCTCCGGGACAGCGGGCGCGGTGCTATCCGAGTGACATGACGGATGCGGAGTGGGCCGAGGTCCGCTCCGCGATGCCGGTGCCGGCCTGGCTCCTCAAGCAGGGCGGGCGTCCGGAGGCGTACTGCCACCGCGAGATGCTCGACACCGCCAACTCGTCCTTAACTACGTGGCATTGATCGAGTATCGCCCGGTGGCAGTACGCCTCCGGCTGCCCGCCCCGACCCCGCATCCAGCCCGCCACCGGCAGCAGCGGCCGGACCACGGCCCACTCCGCGTCCGTCATGTCCGAGGGATACCGCCGAACACGCCAAGTGGCTCGATGACGGCACCAACCAGACCATCCACGACCTGCTGCGCCGGCAGGTGCGGGAGAAGGCGCGGCGGAAGGCGGACCCGAGCCTGGTGGTGCTCGACACCCAGAGCGTGCACGCGGCGGCCGGGGTGCCGATCAGGCGGGAGAACGTCGGGAGTCGGCCGGTCTTGGGCCGTCATTGTGGGCACACCGGGTGGGAGGCGCCGCCTTTGAGGTACTCGTCTCGTTCGTCTGCGGTGAGATCCCTGCCCACGGCCAGGCAAACCTTGCTGATGGCCGAGTCCTCGTCGAACAGCCGTATGCGCCACAGGCGTACCGTGCCGTCCATGGTGCCGGTTGCGACAGCGCTGCTGTCGGGGCTGAATGCCACGGAAGTGATGGCGGTCTTGTGGCCGGGGAAGGACATGATCTCCGCGCCGGTTGTGGCGTCCCGTACTCGTAGCGTCTCGTTCTCGGCGACGGCCGCGTGTTCCAGGTCCGGGCTGAATGCTGCAGCCAGACCGGTGCGGTCCTGCCCGGCCAGGGCAAGGGTGGTGAGCGTCTTGCGGAGACGGCCGGTGTTCGCGTCCCACAGCCGGACCGTGTTGTACTCAGCGCTGGCGGCGGCGAGGGTATTGCCATCGAGGCTGAACGCAACGGGCGACACGACCCACTTGTGTCCGGTGAGGGTGGTGCGCAGGCGACCGGTGGCGATGTCCCACAGCCGCGTCGTGCCGTTGGTGGTGCCGGCTGCGAGGGTTTTTCCGTCGGGGCTGAAGGCGACGGACCACACGACCTTTTTCTGACCGGTGAGCGTCGCCCGCAGACGGCCGTCGGAGGTGTCCCACAGGCGTACGGTGTGATCGTTGCCGCCGGTGGCGAGGGTTTTTCCGTCCGCGCTGAACGCCACCGATCGCACCGTCATCTTGTGGCCGGTGAGGGTCATGCGGGGGCGGCCGGTGGTGACGTCCCACAGGCGCACCGTGCCGTCTGCGGCTGCGGTGGCGAGAGCACGGCCGTCAGGGCTGAACGCCGCACACATCACGCCCCACTGGTCGAGGGTGGTGCGCAGGCGGCCGGTGCCGGTGTTCCACAGCTGTGCGGAGAGGTCGCCTCCGGTGGCGAGTGTCTTTCCGTCCGGGCTGAACGCCATGGACGATATGCCCCACTTCTCACCGGTGGGGATCGTCCTCGCTCGTTCGGTGTCGGTGTCCCACAACCGGGTTGTGCCATCCGACGCGTTGGTGGCGAGCGTTCTGCCGTCCGGCCTGAAGGCCACCGACATCACCATTCCGTCGTGTCCGGTGAAAGTGGTGCGCAGGCGGCCGGTGCCGGTGTTCCACAGCTGCGTCGAGAGATCGGTGGCGGTGGCGAGCGTTCTGCCGTCCGGGCTGAACGCCATGGACGCGACGCTCCTTCGATGGTCTATGGCGGTGAGGACACGTCCGGTGGCGACTTCCCAAAGACGTATGCCGGAACCGTCGGCGCCGACGGCTAGTGTCTTTCCGTCGGGGCTGAAGGCCACGGCCGATACGGGCCTCTTGTGCCCGGTGAGGGTGGTGCGCAGGCGGCCCGTGGCGGTGTCCCACAGCCGAGCCGAGCGGACGCCGCCGGTGGCGACGGTCGTGCCGTCGGGACTGAACGCCAGTGCTTGCGGGAAGCCCCTGTGTACGGTGAGGGTGGTGCGCAGGCGCCGCGCGGCGGTGTCCCACAACCACACGGTGCCCTCTCCACTGCGGACGGCGAGGACCCGCCCGTCGGGGCTGAGAGCCACGGACGGGCGCGGCGTCTCGTGTCCGGTGAGGGTGGCGCGCAGGCGGCCGGTGGTGGTGTCCCACAGGCATACGGTGCCCTGTTCGTCCCCGACGGCGAGAGCCTTGCCGTCCGCGCTGAACGCCACTGCGAGCCAGGACTTGTCATGTCCGGTGAGGGTGGCGCGCAGGCGGCCGGTGGTGGTGTCCCACAGGCGTACGGTGCCCTGTTCGTCCCCGACGGCGAGAGCCTTGCCGTCCGCGCTGAACGCCACCGAGCCGGGGACCCCAGTCCGTTGATCTCTGACGGGCGTGCGTCGGATCGGCAGGCGCGCCGCTGCGTACAGACTGGTGGCGGCCTCGCGCGTGGCGCTGGTGCGGTAGGCCTGCACGGCAAGCAACGAGGCCAGATCCGGGTCCTTGTCCAAGAGTGCGGCGGACTGCGTCGCGAGCTGCCGGGAGAGCGCCTCGCGCTGCGCGGTAAGGGCCTCCTGCTGCGAGGCGACGGCGGTTTGGCGCTGCCCGTAGGCGATCGAGGCGGCGGTCAGGGCCAGAACGGTCAGTAACGATAGGCCGGCGACGAGAAGGCGCAGGCGCCGGGTGGCACGGGCGGCCGTCGCGAGTTCGTGGTCGCGGGCGTCGGCACTCGCGGTGAGGAAGGCCCGTTCCAGCGCGGTGAGATGGGCCTGGGCGGGTGGGGTGGTGAAGGCCTCCGCGGCACTCGCGAGGCGGGTGCCGCGGTACAGCGCCCCGGGATCGTGGCCGAGTTCCCGCCAGGCTGTGGCGGCCTCGGTGAGACGGCGGTGCTGACGCAGGAACTCGCGGTCCTCTTCGATCCACGTACGCAGCCGGGGCCAGGCGGTGATGAGGGCCTCGTGCGCGAGGTCGACGGTGTCGTCGTCCAAGGTGACGAGGCGGGCCCGGGCCAGCCGGTCGAGCACCACGCCGGCCTCCGCCGCGCTGTCGCCGACGAGTTCGGCGCGGGGGGCGGGCCGGCGGGTGTCCGAGGCTCCTTCACCGGGAGTGATCAGGCGCAGCAGCATGCGGCGGGCGAGTGCCGCCTGTTCCGGGGCCAGTTGGGTGTAGAGGTGTTCTGCGGTGCGTGCGAGGGCGCCACGTACGCCACCGGTCGCTTCGTAGGCGGTGAGGGTCAGGGCGCGCCCGCGGCGGCGGCGCCAGGTCTCCAACAGGGCGTGCGACATCAGTGGCAGGCCGCCCGGCTCGTCGGAGGTCTCGTCGACGATCCGGGAGGTCAAAGCGCGCTCCACGGTCAGACCAGCGGCAGTGGCCGGTCTGACGATGGCCTCACGCAGTTCGGTCGGGCTCATCGGGCCGACCAGCAGGTTGGCGTCGAGCAGCGAGGCGGCCAGGTCACGGTGTTCGGCGCACCGTCCGTAGAAGTCGGCGCGCACCGCAAGCAGCACACGTAACCCGCTCGCCGGCTGCCGGGCGGCGAGCAGGAGGTCGATGAAGCGGGCCCGTTCCGCTGCGTCGTGGCAGAGGGTGTAGACCTCCTCGAACTGGTCGACGATGACGAACCTGTCCGCGGCGCCGTTGCCGCTTCCACCCGCGTCGAGGAGAGGGGCGTGGGTCCGGGCCGGGTGGTCGCCAGGGGTCAGGATCCGGATCACGGCCGGCCGCAGGCCCGCATCCTGGGCATGCTGGAGGGCGGGAACCAGGCCCGCGCGCAGCAGGGAGGACTTCCCACAGCCGGACGCGCCGAACACCGCGGCGAACCGCTGGCGGCGCAGCAGATCGAGCAGGTCGGCGGTGAGCTTGTCCCGGCCGAAGAACAGGCCGCTGTCGCCGGTCTCGAACCGCGTCAGCCCCCGGTACGGCGGATCCGCCGCCTCGCCGTCTTCCTCCACGCCAGCGGCGTCGTCGGTTGCCTGTTTCCACCGGGCTTCCCACTCCGCCGCATTGCCCCCGCATGCCGTCACGTAGGCCAGGGTCACTGCCAGCGTGGGCAGCTGCCCGCCCGCCGCCGCCTGCGACAGGGTCGTGTCCGAGTAGCCGGCCCGCTCGGCCATCGCCCGATAAGTGAGGCCGCCCGCCTCCGCCCGCAGCTTGCGCAACTCGAACGCGAACCGCTGCACCGGCCCCGCCCCCGGATCCACCGGCACCTCACGACGCCCCGCCACACCCGCCCCCTCGCCAGCCGCCCCCGCACCAGACCAGACACCCCACTCTCGCACCTCCGCAACCCGGCCCGGAACATCCCGCCCGGCCAATGATTGGCCGCCACAACGGCCCTGCCAATCAATAGGCCAGCCGCTGAAATCAGTGGCGTGAGCAGTCCGGGGGACCGCTCATCGGGGGGGGAAGGGCCCTGCTGGTCGTGATGCGACCAACAGGGCCCCATCGCCCGGGATCCGCACTGCACCCGGTATTTCGGCCGGGTGCGTCTTCGACAGGAGGAAATGGTGCGAGGAATCAAGAAGCTCGTGACCGGCGGCGTCATGACGGCAGTGCTGGCAACCGGCATGGTGGTAGGCGGGCAGCCGGCCCAGGCCGCCAGCGGTGGCGGATGCACACCGCTCAGCGTCAGCCCGACCCTCGGATCGTGCATCAGCTACGCGTCCAACTACATATCCAGTGACTTCTACTTCAACGTCGCCCCGGACTTCGCCCGGTGCAAGTACCGGCACCAGATCTACCTGAACGGCAACGTGACGTACGACTCCGGAATCAAGACACTCACCGGCCAGGGCCGGTACGGGCCGGTGCGAAAGAAAGTGGACGCGCTGCCGAACCGATCTCAGAGCGCGTATACCCGCGTCACCGTCTACAAGTGCGACAACACGTACCACTACGCGGTCAACAGCCCGACCGTGTACTACGTAGCCTGAATCTGCTCGGTGCCGGGCCCTGCCCACAGTGCTAACCTCGCCGTTTCACTTGGGTACGGCGGCTGTTGCGGCGGAAACGCGAAAGTGCCTTCCTGACCTGGGACGATGAAGCTTGCTGAGGGGTTCTGTCGGTCCAGGCGGAGGGCACTTTCTACGTGCAGGGTATCGGGTTACGTCCCAAGATCCATGTCAGCACGGATGGTTCGGGGGTGGTCGGTCATGCCGGAGCAAGGTTGCTGACGGATCTCGCCGATGCCACCGGGCTGACCGCCGCGTACTCCGCCGCGCTCAGACCGCTTCGGCCGCGCGGGACGGGACATGACCCGGGCCGGATCGCCACCGACCTGGCGGTGATGCTCGCCGACGGCGGTGAGGCCATTGCGGACCTGGCCGTCCTGCGGGACCAGGCAGGGGTGTTCGGCCCGATCGTCTCGGCACCGACGGCCTGGCGGTTGCTCGCCGACGTCGACGAGACCGCCCTGGCCTCGCTGGCTTCTGCTCGTGCCCAGGCCAGGGAAGTCGCCTGGCTGCAGGCCGCTGAACACGGTGAGGGCATCCCCGCAGCCCGGGCCGCGGGGCGCTCGCTGCCCGGTCTGGTCCTGGACCTCGATGCCACGCTGATCGCCTGCCACTCAGAGAAAGCGCAGGCCGCACCGACCTACAAGGGCGGATTCGGGTTCCACCCGCTGCTGTGCTTCCTGGCCAACACCGGCGAGGCACTGTCCGGCCGGCTGCGTCCCGGGAATGCCGGTGCCAACACCGCGAGCGACCACATCACGGTGCTCGACCAGGCACTCGCGCAAATCCCCGATGCCCACCGGCACGGCACCGACCTCCTCATCCGCACCGACAGCGCCGGATCCGCGATAGCCTTCCTCGCTCACGTCCGCGACCTGCGCAAACGAGGAATCCGTACCTTCTTCTCGGTCGGATACGCCATCACCGAGCCGGTCCGGTGCGCTGTCCGAGCCATCCCGGACCGTCTCTGGCATCCTGCCCTGGACCAGGACGGGACAGTGCGTGCCGGGGCCGAGGTAGCCGAGCTGACCGGCATGGGTCGACCTGGACGGCTATCCCGCCGGCACCCGCATCATCGTGCGCCGGGAACGGCCGCACCCCGGAGCCCAGCTCTCCCTGTTCGACCAGGACGAGGTGTGGACGATCGCGTAATTCCCCACGGCTGCGGTCACGTAATTCCCCAGGTGATGCCGTCTTCTATCTGTCGACCGACCACGTTGTGTCGCCAGGTGGCGCGCCTGCCGTGAGGATGTGGTCGACGATCCGCAGTGCGTCGGGCAGCGGCACTGTGTCCTCGTCGAGGTACTCGTCGTGCTGGCCGTTGGCCAGGATGAAGCCCTTGCTCTGGCCGGCTGCTTGCGGTGTGACGGCGTGCTCGCCGGGATCGGCTTCGTCATCAAGCAGCATCACCATCGCGCGCTTGGCGTTGGTGATGACGGCCAGAGAACGACCGTGCGAACTGGTCAGCCATGTTTCTAGCTGCCCGGCATCGATCCGCTCTCGAAGCACCGCCAGCGCCGCAGCGGGCGACGCTGGGACGGTGCCATCGCTGAAGATCCAGGACTCGGCCATGCGAATGACATTCTCATATGCCGCAAGCGGCCTGGCCTAAGGGCTTGCCGATCATTAGCACGTTGTCTTGATCATGCGCTGGAGTCGCTGCTCAGGGCTCGAACCCGAGCCTGGAGGGCTGTGAGGGCAGAGGGCGGAGTGGCCGCCGGCGGG
>NZ_JBEOYO010000039.1:0-90787 GCF_040297125.1 Streptomyces sp. NPDC001868
GTTCCCCGCGCCCCTGAAGATTCAGGCCCCTGCGGGCCTGAGAAGCACAGGGCGCAGCCCGTGCTTCTCAGGGGCGCGGGGAACTGCGCGAGAAGCCCCACGCACCCGTACCCGACAACGCACCCACTCAGCGCCCGTTGAACGCGTCCTTCAGCCGAGAGAACAAGCCCTGCTGCCCGGGCTGGAACTGCCCCGTCGGCCGCTCCTCACCCCGCAGCGCGGCGAGCTGCCGCAGCAACCCCTCCTGCTCGGGATCGAGCTTCGTCGGCGTCTGCACCTCGACGTGGACGATCAGATCCCCACGCCCCCCACCGCGCAGATGCGTGACACCCCGCCCGTGCAACGGAATCGACTGCCCGGACTGCGTCCCGGGCCGGATGTCGACCTCCTCGAGACCGTCCAGCGTCTCCAACGGCACCTTCGTACCCAGAGACGCCGCCGTCATCGGAATCGTCACCGTGCAGTGCAGATCGTCCCCGCGCCGCTGGAACATCGCGTGCGGCAGCTCGTGGATCTCGACATAGAGGTCACCGGCGGGCCCGCCACCGGGCCCGACCTCACCCTCTCCGGCCAGCTGGATCCGCGTGCCGTTGTCGACACCGGCCGGGATCTTGACCGTGAGCGTCCGCCGCGACCTCACCCGCCCGTCGCCCGCGCACTCGGGGCAGGGGTTGGGGACGATCGTGCCGAAGCCCTGGCACTGCGGACAGGGCCGGGAGGTCATGACCTGACCGAGGAAGGACCGCGTGACCTGCGAGACCTCACCGCGACCGCGGCACATGTCACAGGTCTGGGCGGTGGTGCCCGGAGCCGCGCCCTCACCGCTGCACGTGGTGCAGACGATGGCCGTGTCGACCTGGATGTCCTTCGTCGTGCCGAAGGCCGCCTCGTCGAGGTCGATCTCCAGCCGGATCATCGCGTCCTGGCCGCGCCGCGTACGCGACCGGGGGCCCCGCTGGGACGCCGTACCGAAGAAGGCGTCCATGATGTCCGAGAAGTTGCCGAAGCCACCGGCGCCGAAGCCGCCCGCGCCCCCGCCGCCCGCCTGGGACAGCGGGTCGCCGCCGAGGTCGTAGACCTGCTTCTTCTGCGGGTCCGACAACACCTCGTAGGCGGCGTTGATCTCCTTGAACCGCTCCTGGGTCTTCGGATCGGGATTGACGTCCGGATGCAGCTCGCGCGCGAGCCTCCGGAACGCCTTCTTGATCTCGTCCTGAGACGCGTCGCGGCGCACGCCGAGCACGGCGTAGTAGTCCGTGGCCACTTAAGACTCCGCCAGGATCTGTCCGACGTACCGTGCCACCGCTCGTACCGCTCCCATCGTTCCCGGATAGTCCATGCGCGTAGGTCCGACCACGCCCAGTTTCGCTACTGCCTCGCCGCCCGAACCGTAGCCGACGGAGACGACGGACGTGGAGTTGAGTCCCTCATACGCGTTCTCATGACCGATGCGTACGGTCATGCCCGAATCCCCGGCCTCGCCAAGCAACTTGAGGAGGACGACCTGCTCCTCCAAGGCTTCCAGAACGGGCCGGATGGTGAGGGGGAAGTCATGTCCGAAGCGGGTGAGATTGGCGGTTCCGCCGATCATCAGCCGCTCCTCGCTCTCCTCGACGAGTGCTTCGAGAAGGGTGGAGAGCACGGTCGCGACCGTGCCCCGGTCCTCGACGTCGAACGCCTCCGGCAGGTCCTCGACCAGCCGGGGCACATCGGTGAACCGGCGGCCCGCGACCTTGCTGTTGAGCCGGGCCCGCAGATCCGCGAGTGACGTTTCTCCGAACGGCGCCGGACAGTCGACCAGCCGTTGTTCCACCCGTCCCGTGTCCGTGATCAGCACGAGCATCAGCCGGGCGGGGGCCAGCGACAGCAGCTCCACATGCCGCACCGTCGATCGTGTGAGCGACGGGTACTGCACGACGGCGACCTGCCGCGTGAGCTGCGCGAGCAGCCGTACGGTCCTGGCGACCACATCGTCCAGATCGACCGCGCCGTCCAGGAAGTTCTGGATGGCGCGCCGCTCGGGCGGGGTCATCGGCTTGACGCCGGCCAGCTTGTCGACGAAGAGCCGGTACCCCTTGTCGGTGGGGATGCGGCCCGCGCTGGTGTGGGGCTGGGCGATGAAACCCTCGTCCTCCAGCGCCGCCATGTCGTTGCGGACGGTCGCCGGGGAGACACCCAGGTTGTGCCGCTCGGTGAGCGCCTTGGAACCGACCGGCTCCTCGGTGCCCACATAGTCCTGGACGATGGCGCGCAACACCTGGAGCCTGCGTTCACTGAGCACCGCGCACACCTCCAGTCCGCTCTCCTGTGACTCTCTCTTGGCACTCACCCCGGGCGAGTGCCAACACTCCCCGCCCAGTGTACGGCGGTGGGGTACGCCCCCGGCAAGGCCGGTCCAGCCATGTCATGCCGACGTGTACCGACCTGTCCGATGATGTCGGGCGCCTTCCTACCGACGGGTATGCGACGGCTGCCTCCGTCCGGTCCCTCCCTCCGGCACGCGGAATTCGGCGGGGAGGCTCAGTGGGCCTCGGGGAGCTACAGCTAGCGTCGGCGCATGACGGTGACTTGGGAAGAGTGCGGATGGCAGGGATTGACGCCCCGGGTCGGACGGTGCCGCCTTCCCGGCTGGGACTGCACGGTCGGGCTGGTGGCCGGGGACGGCGCGGCCCTCGTGATCGACGCGGGTTCGAGCCTGCGGGAGGGCGCGCGGTTGCGCACCGAGGCGTGCCGGCTGCTCGGCGGCGCCCGTGTGACACATCTCGCGCTCACCCACCCCCACTTCGACCATGTCTTCGGGGCGGCGGCGTTCGCCGGGGTGGAGGTCTTCGGCGCGGTGGGCGTCGACGGTGTCCTGATCCGTGACCGCGACATCCTCCACGCGGACGCCGTGCACCACGGTCTCGCCCCGGTGGACGCGACGGAGGCCGCCGACCTCCTGGTACGCCCCCGTCACCAGGTCTCCGGCGAGTGGACGCTCGACCTGGGCGGCGGCGTCCGGGTCCTGCTGGCGAACGTCGGCCCGGGTCACACGGGCCACGACCTGGCCGTCCTGGTGCCGGGGGCCTCGGACGGCTCCCCCGACGTGGTCTTCTGCGGGGACCTCGTCGAGGAGTCCGGCGAACCGCAGTCGGGCCCGGACTCCGTCCCCTCCCGCTGGCCGGCCGCTCTGGACCGCCTCCTGAACCTGGGCGGCGAGGACGCGCTGTACGTCCCCGGGCACGGGGCGGTGGTGGACGCGGCGTTCGTACGGGCCCAACGCGACGCGCTGGCCCGCCGCTTCGGCGTGTCGGGCTGAGGGCGCGGGCATCCGGGCGCGGCTTCTCCTATCGTCACTCGAATGCGCCAGTACTCACCCGACCTGACCCCTCCCTGGAAGAAGCCCCAGCCGGCCCCCGAGGTCCCGGCAGACCCCGGTCTGGTCGTCGAGGAGCCCACCACCGGGTTCTGCGGGGCGGTCGTCCGCTGCGAGGCGGGCACGGTGACGCTGGAGGACCGCTTCGGCAAACACCGCGTGTTCCCGCTGGAACCCCGGGGCTTCCTGCTGGAGGGCCGGGTCGTGACGCTGGTCCGCCCCTCCTCCGCCGCCCCGGTCCGCCCCAGCCGCACGGCCTCCGGCTCGGTCGCCGTCCCCGGCGCCCGCGCCCGCGTGGCCCGCGCCGGCCGCATCTACGTCGAGGGCCGCCACGACGCCGAACTCGTCGAGCGGGTCTGGGGCGACGACCTGCGCATCGAGGGCGTGGTCGTGGAGTACCTGGAGGGCGTGGACGACCTGCCCGCGATCGTCGCGGACTTCGCCCCGGGCCCGGACGCCCGCCTCGGCGTCCTGGTCGACCACCTGGTCCCCGGCAGCAAGGAGTCCCGTATCGCGGCGTCGGTGACGAGCGACCACGCCCTCGTCGTCGGCCACCCGTACATCGACATCTGGGAGGCCGTGAAGCCGTCCTCGGTGGGCATCACGGCCTGGCCACGCGTGCCGCGCGGGCAGGACTGGAAGACGGGGGTGTGCCGGGCGCTGGGGTGGCCTTCGGAGAACACGGGGGCGGTGTGGCAGGCGATTCTGGCGCGGGTGGGCTCCTACAAGGACCTGGAGCCCGAGCTGCTGGGGCGGGTGGAGGAGCTGATCGACTTCGTCACGGACAGCGGTGGTGCCTGACAGTCGCCCTGGATCAGTCCACCAGGTCCCGCACCACCGCGTCCGCCAGCAACCGCCCCCGCAGCGTCAGCACCGCGCGCCCCTCCTCGTACGGCCCCGCCTCCAGCAGCCCGTCGGCCAGTGCCCGAGCGGCTGCGGCCAGGCCCTCTTCCCGCAGCAGCGACAACGGGCAGCCCTCCCGGAGCCGTAGCTCCAGCAGGATGCGTTCGACCCGGCGGTCCTCGTCCGCGAGGAGCTCCCGCCCGGCGCCCGGTGAGCGCCCGGCGGCCAGTGCGCCCGCGTACGCGCCGGGGTGCTTGACGTTCCACCAGCGGACGCCGCCGACGTGGCTGTGGGCGCCCGGCCCGGCGCCCCACCAGTCGGCGCCGCGCCAGTACAGCTCGTTGTGGAGGCAGCGCCCGGCGTCGGAGGTGGCCCAGTTGGAGACCTCGTACCAGTCGAAGCCGGCGGCCGAGAGCATCTCCTCGGCGATGAGATAGCGGTCGGCGTGGACGTCGTCGTCGGTCATCGGGACCTCGCCCCGGCGGATGCGCCGGGCGAGCTGCGTGCCCTCCTCGACGATCAGCGCGTACGCCGAGATGTGATCCGGTCCGGCGCCGAGCGCGGCGTCCAGGGAGGCCCGCCAGTCGTCGTCGGACTCCCCGGGCGTGCCGTAGATCAGGTCGAGGTTGACATGGTCGAACCCTGCGGCGCGCGCCTCCGCCACGCACGCTTCCGGGCGCCCCGGCGTATGCGTACGGTCGAGGATCTTCAGGACGTGCTGCCGGGCGCTCTGCATACCGAAGGAGAGCCGGTTGAAGCCGCCCGCGCGCAGGGTCTCCAGATAGGCGGGGTCGACCGACTCCGGGTTCGCCTCGGTCGTCACCTCCGCGTCGTCCGCGAGCCCGAACTCCTCCCGGATCGCCCCCAGCATCCGTACGAGGTCGTCGGCGGCCAGCAGCGTGGGTGTGCCGCCGCCGACGAAGACCGTACGGACGGGGCGCGGGTCGTCGCCGAGGACCTTGCGGGCGAGGCGGATCTCGTCGACGACCGTGTCCGCGTAGTTGTCGCGGGAGGCGAGGACGCCGCCGGTGCCGCGCAGCTCGGTCGCGGTGTAGGTGTTGAAGTCGCAGTAGCCGCAGCGGGTCGCGCAGTACGGGACGTGCAGATAGAACCCGAGGGGCCGCTCGGCCGCGCCGGCCAGGGCGTGCGCGGGCAGCGCCCCGTCGTCGGGGACGGGCTCACCGTCGGGGAGTGCGGAAGGCATGTCCTCCATTGTCCAGCACCGGCCGACTGCCGGTTTCCGTCACTTTCCGTGCTTCCGCCGCTCCTCCGCCGTACGTTCCGTCACTCCGCCTGCAGCACCAGCAGCGCCAGATCGTCGTCCGGTGGCCGTTCCCCGAACTCGTGCACGAGTCGGCGGATGCGTTCGGCGATCAGCTGGGCGTCGAGTCCGGCGCAGCCGACGAGCGCCGTGGCGAGACCGTCCTCGTCGTCGAACATGTGCGGCCCGCTGCGTCGCTCGGTGACCCCGTCGGTCACGCACAGCAGCGTGTCGCCGTGGCGCAGCTCGAAGGTCTCGGAGACGTACTCGGTGTCCTCGATCACCCCGAGCAGCGTCTGCGGCTCGGCCACGGCCCGTACGTCGCCGTCGGGGCCCAGGAGCAGCGGCAGCGGGTGCCCGGCGGAGGCGAGGGTGCAGTGGACGCCGCCGTCGAAGGGGACGAGTTCGCCGTAGAGGAGGGAGAGGAAACGGGTCTGCGGGCCGTCGGGGTCGACGAGGCCGGGGTCGCCCGCCGTGACCAGGGCACGGGCGGCGGCGTCGGCCGCCTCGGTGGCGTCGTCGAGGAGGAGCTGATTGAGGCGGTCGAGCACGTCCGCGACGCCGTACCCCTCGCGGGCGAGCAGCCGCAGCCAGGGCCGGGCGAGGCCGATGACCACCGCCGCCTCGGGGCCCTTGCCCTGGACATCGCCGATCGCGAAGCACCAGCGGCCCCGGCCCGCCGGGAACAGATCGTAGAAGTCGCCGCTGGGCCCGCCCTTGTCGCACGGCTCGTACACCAGCGCGCTGGACACCCCGGGGATCTCGGCGACCGCGCCGGGCAGCAGCCCGCGCTGGAGGACCCGGCTGATGGTGGCCTGGCGGGCGTACTGCCGGGCCGCCCCGATGGAGAGCGCGATCCGCCGGCTGAGGTCCTCGACCAGCCCGGTCACCTCGTCCGGGAAGCGGAGCAGTCCGGCCCGGCCGATGACGAGGGTGCCGAGGGGACGCCCGCCGGCGATGAGCCGGTAGGCGAGCGCGGCCCCGCCTTCGCGCTCCGCCGCCGCCCCGTCCTGGCCCTCCGCGACCGCCGAGCCGTCACTCGTCTCCGCCGGCCCGCCTCGGCCGCCGCCTTCCGCGACCGCCGAGCCTTCGCCCTGCCCCGTCACCGAGCCGTCACCCGGGCCTACCGAGCCGTCACCCGTGTCCGCCGGGCCGTCACCCGTGCCCACCGGGCCGTCACCCGTGTCCACCGAGCCGTCACCCGTGCCTACCGGCCCGCCCCCACCCCGTCCCGGCCACGCCACAGGCACCGCCCGTGACCGCACCGACTCGGGCAGCCTGGGCGGGTCCTGCTCCAGGGCGCGGCGCAGTTCCTCGATGCGGTTCTCGCTGCCGTGCCAGACGCGGGCGAGCCGTGGCGCCGGGCCGAGCGAACCGTCGCCGCCGCGCCAGCCCAGCCCCTCGTCCTCCAGCCACACCGCGCACCAGTCGGCCAGCCTCGGCACCAGCAGTTGTCCGGCGAGTGCGGCGACCAGGTCCTCGTCCAGTTGCCCGGCGAGCAGATCGGACGCCTCGGCGAGGAAGGAGAGCGCGCCCCGGTTCAGCCACTCCCGGTCGCGCTCCCCGCCGGGCCGGGGCACAGGGGCGACCAGATCGACCGGGCCCGCGCCGGGGTCCGCGCCGGGGCCAGGACCGGCCTCACCGGCGAAGCCGGAGCAACCGGCGTACGCCCGCGCATCCCAGTCCTGGGCCCCCTCGCCCCCGGCGGCTCCCTCGACCCCCTCATCACCGGCGTACGCCCCGAACGCCCCCTCCACCGCCATCGCCCCGTCGACCGCCATCGCGCCGTCGACCGCGCCGTCCACCGCCATCGCCCCGTCGACCGACAGCCGCGCCCAGACGGTCTTCACGCCGGTCCGGTAGGTGATCCCCCACGCTTCGGAGAGCGCGGCGACCAGGCGCAGACCGCGTCCGTACTCGGCGGCCCCGTAAGGCCGTTCGACGAGGTAGGGGCGTTCGGTGCCCTCGTCCCGTACCGCCCTGGAGGGATGGTGGTCCGAGACCTCGACGAGCAGCCATCCCGCGCCGGTCGGGTCGTCGCTGCCGAGACGGCACAGCAGTTCGACGTCCGTGCCCGCGTGGACGACCGCGTTGGTGACCAGCTCGCTGACCACCACGAGCGCGTCCTCGACGAGGCGGGCGGAGAGGGCGGAGGCGCCGGGCAGATCGAGTTCGGCCCACTCCGCGAGCGCGGCACCGACGAAGCGCCGGGCGGCTCCCGGCGCGAGCGGACCTCCGGGCAGCGCCACATGCGCCACCGCACGCCGGTCGATGCCCGCGTACGCGGGCGCGGCGTACAGCGACTCGGACCCGACGCGCGCCGGCGCATCGGGAGCACAGGACACGGTCTCCCGTTGCGTCGGAATGGCCCCCACTGAGCGGCTCCCTGAGAAAGTTCGGACGAATAGGCCTCAGGCGGCATGGACAGAGTGACAGACTGACCTCGCCCATAAGCGCCGAGTTACCGAAGTGGGCCACCATGAGTGAGAACAGTGCTACGCGGCTGCTCGAAAACGGCCAAAAAGTCGGCCAAAAGGACATCCCAACGGACAGCCACGAGGGCGGCCGAGAAGGCAGCCGCACCGACGGACAGATCCACGCATCGGATCTCCGCGCGCTGACCGCCGCCATGACCGCCGCCCGGGACGGCAGCTTCACGAAGGTCCCGGAGGCGGGCCCCGCGCCGGTGGCGGAGCTGTGCGCCCTCTTCAACCAGATCATCGACCGTAGCACCCACTTCGGCTCCGAAGTGCAGCGTGTAAGACGGGAGTTGGTCCGGCACGGCCGTCTCGACGAGCGGCTGTCGGCCAGCCCTGGACAGGGTGCCTGGGCGACCCGTGTCGACGACGTGAACCAGACGCTCGACGCCCTGGTGGCGCCCGCCGCGAACGCGACCCGCGTCCTGGACGCGGTGGCCGGCGGCGATCTGACCCAGCGCGTCGACCTGCACGACGGCAACCGTCAACTCCGGGGCGATCTACGGCGGTTGGGCCGTGCCGTGAACAAGATGGTGGACCAGCTGTCGCTGTTCACGGGTGAGGTGACCCGGGTCGCCCGCGAGGTCGGCACGGAGGGGCGGCTCGGCGGCCGGGCCAAGGTCCGGGGCCTGTCCGGGAGTTGGCGGGACGTGACGGAGGCCGTGAACACCATGGCCGCCCGGCTGACCGCGCAGGTGCGTGACATCGCCCTGGTGACCACCTCGGTGGCACGCGGCGATCTCACCCGTACGGTGACGGTCGAGGCGACCGGCGAGTTGCTCGAACTGAAGCTCACCGTCAACACGATGGTCGACCAACTGTCCGCCTTCGCCGACGAGGTCACCCGGGTCGCCCGCGAGGTCGGCACCGAGGGGCAGCTCGGCGGCCGGGCCCAGGTCAGAGGTGTCTCGGGGGTCTGGAAGGACCTCACCGACAACGTCAACTTCATGGCCTCGAACCTGACGTCGCAGGTCCGCAACATCGCCCAGGTCACCACCGCCGTCGCCAACGGCGACCTCAGCCAGAAGATCACCGTCGACGCGCAGGGCGAGATCCTGGAGCTGAAGTCGACCATCAACACGATGGTCGACCAGCTCTCCGCCTTCGCCGACGAGGTCACCCGGGTCGCCCGCGAGGTCGGCACCGAGGGCAACCTCGGCGGCCGGGCCCAGGTCCGGGGCGTCTCCGGCGTCTGGAAGGACCTCACCGACAACGTCAACTTCATGGCGGACAACCTGACTTCCCAGGTCAGGAACATCGCCCTCGTCTCCACCGCCGTCGCCCAGGGCGACCTCGGCAAGAAGATCACGGTCGAGGCGAAGGGCGAGATCCTCGAACTCAAGTCGACCATCAACACGATGGTCGACCAGCTCTCCGCCTTCGCCGACGAGGTCACCCGCGTGGCCCGCGAGGTCGGCACCGAGGGCAACCTCGGCGGCCAGGCACAGGTCCGGGGCGTCTCCGGCGTCTGGAAGGACCTCACCGACAACGTCAACTTCATGGCCCTGAACCTGACGTCGCAGGTCCGCAACATCGCCCAGGTGACGACGGCCGTCGCCAACGGCGACCTCTCCAAGAAGATCACCGTCGACGCGCGCGGCGAGATCCTGGAACTGAAGGACACCGTCAACACGATGGTGGAGCAGCTGCGGGCCTTCGCCGACGAGGTGACACGGGTGGCCCGCGAGGTCGGCACCGACGGCGCGCTCGGCGGCCGGGCCCAGGTGCTGGGCGTGTCGGGCGTGTGGCGGGACCTCACCGACAACGTCAACTACATGGCGGACAACCTGACTTCACAGGTCAGGAACATCGCCCAGGTGACCACGGCGGTGGCCAACGGCGACCTCTCCAAGAAGATCGACGTGGACGCGCGCGGCGAGATCCTGGAGCTGAAGACCGCCATCAACACCATGGTCGACACGCTCTCCTCCTTCTCCTCCGAGGTCACCCGGGTCGCCCGCGAGGTCGGCTCCGAGGGCCAACTCGGCGGTCAGGCAAGGGTGGAGGGCGTGTACGGCACCTGGAAGCGCCTGACGACGAACGTGAACGAACTCGCGTCGAACCTCACCACCCAGGTCCGCGCCATCGCCGAGGTCGCCTCCGCCGTGGCCCAGGGCGACATGTCCCGCTCGATCACGGTGGAGACGCAGGGCGAGGTCGCCGAGCTGAAGGACAACATCAACCTGATGGTGGCCAACCTCCGTGAGACCACCCGCGCGAAGGACTGGCTGGAGTCCAACCTCGCCCGCCTCGCCGCCCTGATGCAGGGCCACCGCGATCTGATGGAGGTCGCCGACCTGATCCTGCGCGAGCTGACCCCGCTGGTGAACGCCCAGTACGGCGCCTTCTACCTGGCCGACCCCGATGAGGACGGCGCGGCCCCGCTCCCGGTGGCGCCCACCAAGGGCCTCGCCTTCATCGCGGGCTACGGCGCGGCACAGGGCGCGACCGTCGAGACCGGCGGCCTTCCCGTGCACGGCCTGGTGGCGCAGGCGGCCCGCGAGAAGAAGCGGATCCTGGTGGAGGAGGCCCCACCGGGCTACATCAAGATCAACAGCGGCCTTGGCGAGGCCTCCCCGTCCAGCGTCGTGATCATCCCGATCCTCTTCGAGGACAAGCTCCTCGGCGTGATCGAGCTCGCCTCCTTCTCCCGCTTCTCCGATGTCCACCTGGCGTTCTTCGACCAGTTCGTGAACACCATCGGCGTCGCCATCAACACCATCATCGCCAACTCCCGTACGGAGTCCCTGCTCGGCGAGTCCCAGCGCCTCGCGATGCAGCTCCAGGAACGCTCGGACGAACTCCAGAAGCAGCAGGCGGAGTTGCAGCGCTCGAACGCCGAACTGGAGGAGAAGGCAGCCCTGTTGGCCACCTCTTCACAGTACAAGTCGGAGTTCCTGGCGAACATGTCCCATGAACTGCGCACCCCGCTGAACTCCCTGCTGATCCTGGCGCGGCTGCTCTCCGACAACCCGGACGGCCACCTCACCGACCAGGAAGTGCAGTTCGCGACCACGATCCACCGCTCCGGCTCCGACCTCCTCCAGCTGATCAACGACATCCTCGACCTCTCGAAGATCGAGGCGGGCCGGATGGACGTCCGCCCGAAGCGCCTGCCGCTCATCAAGCTCCTGGACTACGTCCACGCCACGTTCCGCCCGCTCACCCTCGACCGGGGCCTGGCCTTCGAGGTCACGGTCGGCGAGAACGTGCCGCGCGAGATGTACTCGGACGAGCAGCGCCTCCAGCAGATCCTGCGCAACCTGCTCTCCAACGCGATCAAGTTCACCGCGTCCGGCCGGGTCGAGCTGACCGTCAGCCGCGTCAAGGACCCGGACCACCGTTTCACCCGTGAGGACCACGACGAGGTGATCGCCTTCGCCGTCTCCGACACCGGCATCGGTATCGCGGCGGAGAAACTCCCGGTGATCTTCGAGGCGTTCCAGCAGGCCGACGGCACCACCAACCGCAAGTACGGCGGCACCGGCCTCGGTCTCTCCATCAGCCGGGAGATCGCCGGCCTCCTCGGCGGCCGCATCATCGCCGAGAGCGACCCCGGCCAGGGCTCGACCTTCACCCTGTACGTCCCGGTGTTCAGCCCCGGCCACGGGGTGACGGGCCCGGCCGCCGAGGAGCCCGGCAGCCTCGTACCCGAGCAGCCGGCCGGCGAGCCGTACCCGGCCGCCCAAGACAGCGACGACACCTGGCCCGCGCCCACCAAGCTGGAGGCGTGGAAGGCGGGTCGCGCGGGCCAGGTGCTGCCCGGCCGCCGGGTGCTGATCGTGGACGACGACATCCGCAACGTCTTCGCGCTCACCCATGTCCTGGGCCGCGTCGGCATGCCCGTCCTGTACGCGGAGAACGGCCGCGAGGGCATCGAGACCCTGGAGCGCAACCCGGACGTCGAACTCGTCCTGATGGACATCATGATGCCGGAGATGGACGGCTACGAGACGATCTCCGCCATCCGCCGCACCCCCCGCTGGGCCGGTCTGCCCATCGTCGCCCTCACCGCCAAGGCGATGCCCGGCGACCGCGAGAAGTCCATCGTCCGCGGCGCCAACGACTACGTACCGAAGCCGGTGGACGTCGACCAACTGCTCACGGTCGTCTGCGCGGTCCTGGACCCGGACGGCGCGGAGAACCTGCGGGCCGACGCCGAGCCGTCCCCCGGGAAACGCACCGGCGAGAAACGTACCGACGAGAACGAGGCACCCTCACCATGACCACTCAGGACCGGACCGACGGACGCGCGGGCATCCTCCTCGTCGACGACATGGAGGACAACCTGCTCGCCCTGGAGGCCGTCCTGGCATCCCTCAACGAGCCGCTCGTACGCGCCCGTTCGGGCGAGGAGGCGATGAAGGCCCTCCTGCGGCAGCGCTTCGCCGTCGTCCTCCTCGACATCCGTATGCCGGGCATGGACGGCTTCGAGACCGCCGCCCACATCAAGCGGCTCGACCAGACCAAGGACGTCCCGATCATCTTCCTCACCGGCACCGACGCCGACGCGGGCTACACCTTCCGCGGCTACGCCACCGGCGCGGCCGACTACCTGACCAAGCCCTTCGACCCCTGGGTTCTACGGGCCAAGGTGAGCGTGTTCCTGGACCTGCACCGCAAGAACCAGCAGCTGGAGAGCTTATTGGCGCGGCAACAGGAGCACACAGAACTGATCAGCTCCCGCCTGGCGGCCGTGGAGAAGCAACTGTCCGAAGCATCCCCGGACTTGACGGAGGCCCGAATACAGATCCAAGACCTCCGAGCCCTGGTGACAAGGGCCGACGCCGGCTAGGTCAGGGGCGCGGGGAACTGCGCGACCAGCCACGACGATCCCGCAGCCGCCAAGCAGTCCCCGCCACCCCGTACATCAGGCGCTACGCTTCCCGAGCCCCCGCGTACATGTCCTCGATGAGGTGCTGGTACTCCTTCTCCACCACCGGCCGCTTCAGCTTCAGACTCGGCGTCAACTCACCGTGCTCGACATCGAGATCCCGAGGCAGCAACCGGAACTTCTTGATCGTCTGCCACCGCTGCAGCCCCTCGTTCAGCTGCGCGACATGTCCCGCGATCATCTCCACCGTCGCCGGCGCCGAGATGACCTCCTCGTACGACTTGCCCGCCAGCCCGTTCTCCGCGGCCCACCCCTGGAGGGACACCTCGTCGAGGGCGATGAGCGCGGTGCAGAAGTTACGGTCCGCGCCGATCACCATGACGTTGGACGTGAACGGGCACAGCGCCTTGAACTGCCCCTCGATCTCGGTCGGCGCGATGTACTTGCCGCCGGACGTCTTGAACAGGTCCTTCTTCCGGTCGGTGATCCGCAGATACCCGTCGGGCGACAGCTCCCCGATGTCACCGGTGTGGAACCACCCGTCGGCCTCCAGGACCTCCGCGGTCTTCTCCGGCAGCCCGTGGTAGCCCTCCATGATGCCGGGGCCGCGCAGCAGGATCTCGCCGTCGTCCGCGATGCGCACCTCCGTACCGGGCAGCGGCTTGCCCACCGTGCCCGTACGGAAGGCCTCGCCCGGGTTGAGGAAGGAGGCGGCGGAGGACTCGGTGAGACCGTAGCCCTCCAGGATGGGGATGCCCGCGCCGGCGAAGAAGAAGCCGATCTCGGGCGCCAGCGCGACCGAGCCGGAGACACAGGCGCGCAGCCGGCCGCCGAACGCCTCGCGCAGCTTCTTGTAGACCAGCGCGTCGGCGACCTTGTGCTTGGCCTCCAGCCCGAACGGCACGGACGCGGTACCGGTGCGGCGGAAGTTGTCCTGGCTGACCTTCGCGTACTCGCGGGCGACCCCCGCCGCCCACTGGAAGATCTTGTACTTGGCCGGACCGCCCGCGCGCGCCTTGCCGACGACGCCGTTGTAGACCTTCTCGAAGATGCGCGGCACGGCGGCCATGTACGTCGGCTGCACGACCGGCAGATTCTCGATGATCTTGTCGACGCGGCCGTCGACGGCGGTGATGTGCCCGACCTCGATGTGCCCCGAGAGGAGCACCTTGCCCATGACGTGCGCGAGCGGCAGCCACAGGTACTGCACGTCCTCCGGTACGAGCAGACCGGTCGCGCCGATGGCCTTCGCCATGTACGCCCAGTTGTCGTGCGGCAGCCGGACACCCTTGGGGCGGCCCGTGGTGCCCGAGGTGTAGATGAGGGTGGCGAGCTGGTCCTTGGTGATCGCGCCGACCTTCTCCTTGATCAGGTCGGGCTTCTTCTCCAGGTACGCGGCGCCCCGCTTCTCCAGCTCGGCGAGCGAGAGCACCCAGTCCTCCGAGAGGTCGGCGCCCTCGGGGTCGATCACGATGACATGGGTCAGCTCGGGCAGCTCGGCCTTCTTCTCCCGGGCCTTGTCGAGCTGCTCGGCGTTCTCGGCGATGAGGACGCGGCTGCCGGAGTCGGACAGGATGTACGCGGATTCCTCGGCGTTGGTCTGCGGATAGACCGTGGTGTTGGCCGCGCCCGCGCACATGATGCCCAGGTCGCAGAGGATCCACTCGATCCTGGTCGCGGACGACAGGGCGATGCGCTGCTCCGGCTGTACGCCGAGCTCGACGAGGCCGGCCGCGATGGCGTTGACCCGCTCGGCCGCCTGCGCCCAGTTCAGCGACTTCCAGTCCGAGGGTCCCTCGCCGGAGGCGGGCGGCACGGGGTAGCGGAATGCCTCGGCATCGGGCGTGGCCGCCACGCGCTCCAGGAAGAGGGCCGCCATGGACGGCGGACGGTTCTCGATCAGTGTCTGTGTGTCGCTCACGACATCCTCCGGGGCACGCGACAGTGCGGCTGGCTCATGGACTGTGCGGCTGGCTCAAAGCGGCTGTTGTTTAACTCGCGAGTAACCATCGAGTGGTGATCAGGGTAGAGCGAGGTTGGCTGGTTCGTAAGGGGCGGCGGGCAGTCACTTTCCACCGAGAACGACCGTACGAACACGCGCCGGTGTCTCCCGGAAGACCTGCGGGCCCGCCGCGCCGAAACGCGACGAGCCCGCATTGTGCCCGAGTTTCCGGGGGTAACAGCGACCGCCCCACGGACGGCGGCGGTCACCTCCGGTGGCTACTTCTTGCCCTTGCCGCCCCCGCCGCTGTCATCGCTGGACAGCACGGCGATGAAGGCCTCCTGCGGAACCTCCACAGAGCCCACCATCTTCATCCGCTTCTTGCCTTCCTTCTGCTTCTCCAGCAGCTTCCGCTTACGGGAGATGTCACCGCCGTAGCACTTGGCGAGGACGTCCTTGCGGATGGCGCGGATGGTCTCGCGGGCGATGACACGCGACCCGATGGCGGCCTGGATGGGCACCTCGAAGGCCTGCCGCGGGATCAGCTCGCGCAGCTTGGCGACGAGCCGCACCCCGTACGCGTACGCGGCGTCCTTGTGGGTGACCGCCGAGAAGGCGTCCACCTTGTCGCCGTGCAGCAGGATGTCGACCTTGACCAGGCTGGAGGTCTGCTCGCCGGTGGGCTCGTAGTCCAGCGACGCGTACCCGCGTGTCTTCGACTTCAGCTGGTCGAAGAAGTCGAAGACGATCTCCGCGAGCGGCAGCGTGTAGCGGATCTCGACCCGGTCCTCCGACAGATAGTCCATGCCGAGCAGGGTGCCGCGCCGGGTCTGGCACAGCTCCATGATCGACCCGATGAACTCGGAGGGCGCGAGGATCGTGGCCCGGACGACGGGCTCGAACACGGAGTCGATCTTCCCCTCGGGGAACTCGCTCGGATTGGTGACCGTGTGCTCGGCGCCGTCCTCCATGACCACGCGGTAGACCACGTTGGGCGCGGTCGCGATCAGATCGAGCCCGAACTCGCGCTCCAGCCGCTCACGGATCACATCGAGGTGCAGCAGCCCGAGGAAACCGACACGGAAACCGAAGCCCAGCGCCGCCGAGGTCTCCGGCTCGTACACCAGCGCGGCGTCGTTGAGCTGGAGCTTGTCGAGGGCGTCGCGCAGCTCGGGGTAGTCCGACCCGTCGAGCGGATAGAGCCCCGAGAAGACCATGGGCTTGGGGTCCTTGTAACCCCCCAGCGCCTCGGTCGCGCCCTTGTGGAGGGTGGTGATCGTGTCACCGACCTTGGACTGCCGGACGTCCTTCACACCGGTGATCAGATAGCCGACCTCACCGACACCGAGCCCGTCGGCCGCCTTCATCTCCGGGGCCGAGACACCGATCTCCAGCAGCTCGTGCGTGGCACCCGTGGACATCATCCGGATCCGCTCACGCTTGTTGAGCTGCCCGTCGATGACACGGACGTACGTCACGACACCCCGGTAGGAGTCGTACACCGAGTCGAAGATCATGGCCCGCGCCGGGGCGTCCTGGACACCGACGGGCGCCGGAACCTCTGCGACGACCCGGTCCAGCAGCGCCTCGACCCCCAGCCCGGTCTTGGCGGAGACCTTCAGCACATCCTCGGGGTCGCAGCCGATGAGGTTGGCGAGCTCCTCGGAGAACTTCTCCGGCTGGGCCGCCGGCAGGTCGATCTTGTTCAGTACGGGGATGATCTTGAGGTCGTTCTCCATCGCCAGGTAGAGGTTGGCGAGGGTCTGGGCCTCGATGCCCTGGGCCGCGTCGACGAGGAGCACGGTCCCCTCACACGCCGCCAGCGACCGCGACACCTCGTACGTGAAGTCGACGTGCCCGGGGGTGTCGATCATGTTGAGGATGTGCGTGTTGCCCGGATCGTCGGTCGGCGCCCAGGGCAGACGCACCGCCTGGGACTTGATCGTGATGCCACGCTCACGCTCGATGTCCATGCGGTCGAGGTACTGAGCACGCATCTGCCGCTGCTCGACCACACCGGTCAGCTGAAGCATCCGGTCGGCGAGCGTGGACTTGCCGTGGTCGATGTGCGCGATGATGCAGAAGTTGCGGATCAGAGCCGGGTCGGTACGGCTCGGCTCGGGCACATGGCTAGGGATCGCGGGCACGCAGGGTCCTGATTCTTGAGGTGTCCGCAGCCGTCTGCGGTCTCGGGTCGGATCTGGAGGGTCTGACGAGTCTGGTACGTAGGCACCATGGTCCCACGGGTGGAGAACTGCGACCGGTTTGGGCCGACCCGTGGACGGCTGGTAGCGTGGGCGGCTGTGTCTCATGCCCTCTCAGCAGGAGGCACATCCCAAGAAAATCAAGCTGAAAAGGCTCATTCGTGGCGAACATCAAGTCCCAGATCAAGCGGAACAAGACCAACGAGAAGGCGCGCCTTCGCAACAAGGCCGTCAAGTCGTCGCTCAAGACCGCGATCCGCAAGGCCCGCGAGGCCGCTGCCGCGGGTGACACCGAGAAGGCAACCGAGTACCAGCGCGCTGCCGCGCGTCAGCTCGACAAGGCCGTCTCCAAGGGCGTCATCCACAAGAACCAGGCCGCCAACAAGAAGTCGGCGCTTGCTTCCAAGGTCGCTTCCCTCAAGGGCTGAGCTTCACCTTTGATCTGACAGCCGGCTGGACCCGAGCGGGCCCTCTCTCTCCGCTCCCACCCGGCCCCCCGGACCCGTACGCGGCCTGCGTTCGCCACGCGGGTATGGGTCCACCATCGTGACCCGAGGCCCCGCCCTCCGTCCCTTCCCCAGGGCCGGATGCGGGGCCTTTGGCATAGGGCTCAGCCTCATGCTTTTCAGGGGCGCGGGGAACGGCGCGACAAGCCCCAACGCTCCCGCACGTACGAAACTCACCGCACACCCCCTCCCCCCTCCCGGGGTCGAAGGGGCAGCGCCCCTGATGATGGGACGGGTAGGGGCGGCGGGGGCGAAAATCACCCCCGACGAGACCGCGCCGCCCGAGCGATCACCACAACCGCCTTCTCCAACGCGTACTCGGGATCATCCCCCCCACCCTTCACCCCTGCATCGGCCTCGGCCACCGCCCGCAACGCCACGGCCACCCCATCCGGCGTCCACCCCCGCATCTGCTGCCGCACCCGATCGATCTTCCACGGCGGCATCCCCAACTCCCGCGCGAGATCCCCCGGCCGCCCACCCCGCGCCGACGACAACTTCCCGATCGCCCGCACCCCCTGAGCCAGCGCACTGGTGATCAACACCGGCGCCACCCCCGTCGCCAGCGACCACCTCAGCGCCTCCAACGCCTCCGCGGCCCGCCCCTCGACGGCCCGGTCGGCCACCTCGAAGCTCGACGCCTCGGCCCGCCCGGTGTAGTACCGCCCGACCACGGCATCGTCGATCGTCCCCTCGACATCCGCGACCAACTGCGACGCCGCGGCCGCCAGCTCCCGCAGATCACTCCCGATCGCGTCGCAGAGCGCCTGACACGCCTCGGGCGTGGCGGACCGCCCGAGCGTCCGGAACTCCCCCCGCACGAACGCCAGCCGATCCGCCGGCTTCGTCATCTTGGGGCACGCCACCTCCCGCGCCCCCGCCTTGCGCGCCGCGTCCAGCAGCGCCTTCCCCTTGGCGCCGCCCGCGTGCAGCAGCACGAGGGTGATCTCCTCGGCGGGAGCCCCCAGATACGCCTTCACGTCCTTGACCGTGTCGGCCGACAGATCATGCGCATTGCGCACGACCACGACCTTCCGCTCCGCGAAGAGCGACGGACTCGTCAGCTCGGCGAGCGTGCCGGGCTGCAACTGGTCCGAGGACAGATCCCGTACGTCCGTGTCGGCGTCGGAGGCCCGGGCAGCGGCCACCACCTCCCGCACGGCACGGTCGAGCAGCAGATCCTCCTGGCCCACGGCGAGCGTCACGGGGGCGAGAGGGTCGTCATTCACACTCTTCTTGGCCATCCCCCACAGCATCCCACGGCCCACTGACAACCCATCCCCGCGGCAACCGCGCCCCTGTCAAGGGCGCGGGGAACCGCGCGAACACCCCCACCACCCCGCAGCCGGCGAACAACCGAGCAGTCACCCGGCGCCCCCGGCGGAGCGTCACGGCTCCTCCCGCCACCCCTCCCACTCCCCCGCGAACGCGTCCAACGCCACCGGATCGAGCCGCCCCCTCTCGTCCCGCAGCACCAACAACCACTGCGCGTCCTCGGCGTCGTCCTCCCCCGCCAACGCGTCCCGCACCAGCTGCGGCTCCTCATCCAGCCCGAACCGCTCCCCGAGCACCTCGGCCGCCGCCTCCGCCGCGTCCCGATCGGGCAACACCAACACATGCCTCACATCACTCACGCCCCCATTTTCCGCCACGCCCACCCGACCTTGGCCCCCTCCCCCCCTCCCTCCCCCTCCCCCTCCGCCCTCCCTCCCTGCCCCTCTCAGCGCCCCCCGCGTCCCTCCCTCACCTCCGGCACCCGCCCCAGCTCCATCCCGAAGCGCTCCCGGTACGCCGCCAGCACCTCCCCGTCCGTCGTCAGCTCGGTCACCTCCCGGGTGCCCTCCGCCGAGGTGACCGTGAGTGTGCGGCCGCTGAGGGTGATGCGGCCACCGTCCTCGGCGACCCGGGAGCAGACGAGGGAGCGGGTGAAGTGGGAGGCCGGTGAGGTGCTGTGCCACCAGGCCCCGGCCACGAAGTCCCCGAGCTCTCTCGGCCGCGCCTCCAGTCGGTACTGGGGCTTGCCGTCCCGGAACACGTCCAGGTCCCCGAACTCCCGCCCCCCACTCTCCCGGTCCGCCTCCGCCACCCGGAACGTGCCGCCCGGATCCGCCTGCTCCCCCCGGTCCCCGAACTCCAGCGGATAGTGGCTGTTCGTCCCGAACCCCACATCGGCCAGCCAGTCACCCCCGTCCACCGTCCGCACCCGCAGCGCGAGATGGTCGAACGGGATACCGAGCCGCCCCTCCTCTCCGTACACCCGCGCCGCGAGCAGCGTCACGTCGAAGCCGAGCGTCGCGAGCAACGCCCCGAACAGCCCGTTCAGTTCGTAGCAGAAGCCGCCCCTGCGCTCCCCGACCACCTTGTCCAGCAGCCGCTTCTCCTCCAGGACGATCTCCTCTCCGAGGTGGATCGACAGGTTCTCGAACGGCACCGTCCGCAGATGGCGCAGGTGCAGTTCACGCAGCACGTCGACAGTGGGCCAGGCCGGCTGCTCCGCTCCGAGACGGCGAAGGTAGGCGTCAAGCTCTGCGGTATCCATGCCCTCAGTCTCTCGCCACCAGCAGCTCCTTCGCCGTACCCGCGACGGCGATCGCGCCGTCCTCGTCCGTACGCAGCACCGTCGCACCCCCGGCCCGCAGCGCCGCGACCGTACTGGGCGCCGGATGCCCGTACGGGTTGTCCGCACCCACCGAGATCAGGGCCAGCCGGGGGGCCATCGCCCGTATCAGGCCCGGGTCCTGGTAGGCCGAACCATGGTGGGCGACCTTCACCACGTCCACGCCTCCCAGCGCCGCGGCCTCCGGGGATCTCACCAGTTCCCGCTGGCCCGGTGGTTCAAGGTCGCCCAAGAGCAGCAGGGTCAGCCCGGCCGTGCGGACGAGCATGGTCACACTGGCGTCGTTCGGCCCGTCCGGTGCGACGGCGTCGCCCGGCGGCCACAGCACCCGCCAGGTGAGGCTCCCCGTGCGCCGCTCCTCCCCGGCCACGGCCCGCGTCAGCGGAATCCGCCGGGCCGCCGCCTCCCTGCGCACGAACGCGGCCTGGTCCGCGGGCTCCTCGAACCCCGTCGCCGCGATCGCCCCCACCGAACGCCCCCGCAGCACTCCCGGTAGCCCCACCACATGGTCGGCGTGGAAATGGGTGAGCACGACCAGGGGGACCCTGGTGATACCGAGTGCCGTCAGACAGCGGTCGACCAGCACCGGATCGGGACCGGCGTCCACGACCACCCCGGCACCGTCGCCCGCCGCGAGGACGGTCGCGTCCCCTTGTCCCACATCGCACATCACGAAGCGCCAGCCCGGCGGCGGCCAGCCCGTGATCACCCTGGTCAGCGGGGGTGGCTGCACCACGACCAGCAGGAACGCCACCAGACAGGCCCCCACCAGCCAGGGGTGGCTGATGAGCCGCCGCCCGACGAGGACGACGACCACGGTGACCAGGACGAGCAGCAGCGCGCCGGTCCAGCTGCCCGGCCAGTCCACTCCCGCGCCGGGCAGCGACGCCCCGGTGCGGGCGATGTCCGCGATCCAGCCGGCGGGCCAACCCGCGCACCAGGCAAGGCACTCGGCCACCGGCATCGCCACCGGGGCCGTCGCCAGCGTGGCGAACCCCAGCACCGTGGCCGGGGCCACCGCGAACTCCGCCAGCAGATTGCACGGCACCGCCACCAGGCTCACCTTCGCCGACAGCACCGCGACGACCGGCGCGCACACCGCCTGCGCGGCTCCCGCCGCCGCCAGCGCCTCCGCCGGACGCGGTGGCACCCGGCGCCGCTGGAGCGCCGCACTCCAGCGCGGGGCGAGCGTGAGCAGGGCCCCGGTCGCGAGAACGGACAGCAGGAATCCGTAACTACGGGCCAGCCACGGGTCGTACAGCACCAGCAGCAGGACCGCCGTCGCCAGCGCGGGGATGAGGGATCTGCGGCGCCCCGTCGCGATGGCCAGCAGGGCGATCGAGCCGCAGGCCGCGGCCCGCACCACGCTCGGGTCCGGCCGGCACACGATCACGAAGCCCAGCGTCAGCGCGCCGCCGGCCAGCGCGGTCGCCCGCAGCGGAATCCCGAGCCGGGGCGCGAGCCCCCGCCGCTCGGCCCTCTGTGCCAGCCCCGGCGGCCCGATGAACAGGGCCAGCAGGATCGTGAAGTTCGCCCCGCTGACGGCGAGCAGATGAGTGAGGTCGGTCGCCTTGAACGCCTCGTCCAGCTCGGCCGGAACCCGCGAGGTGTCCCCCACGACGAACCCCGGCAGCAACGCCCGCGCGTCCGGGTCCAGCCCGTCGGTCGCCTCCCGCAGCCCCGCACGCAGCCGCCCCGCGAACCGCTGCACCGCGCTGGGCTCCTCCACCACCACCGGCGCCCCACCGCCCCGCACCCTCAGCACGGCCGCCACCCGGTCTCCCCCGACCATGGCCGGTACGACCTGCGCCGCCACCCGCACCCGCGTGGACGGCAGCAGCGAGAGCCACGACGATCGACCGGACCGCTCCCGCACATCGACGATGACCAGCACCGGTGCCCGCGTGTCCACGACCGCCCCGTCCGGGCTCCCCACACGTCGTACCTCGGCCTGGAGGAGCACGGCCGCCGGGGCCGCGTGGTTGCCCCTGATCCGGGGGCGGGTGAGGCGCGGGTCGGACGTCAGCTCGACCTCCGCGGTCGCCCGGGCGTACCGCTCGGCCAGCGCCGGCACGGGCCCCCGCCTCAGATCAGCCCCATGCAGCCCGGCGGAGGCGGCAGCCGCCCCCGCACACAGCAGCACAGCGGCGACGGACACCTTCGTCCAGCCCCCGGCCCCACGCCGCCCCCACCCTCGCCCTTCCTCGTCCTGGTCCGGGTCCTGGTCCTGGTCCTGCTCCCGCCGCCCTTGCCCTTGCCCTTGCCCTTGCCCTTGCCCTTGCCCTTGCCCTTGCCGAGGAACGAGCAGGGCCAGGCCCCCTACCAGGCAGACCGCGACCACTCCCGTCACCCACCCCGGCGAGGCGTGCACCATCAGCGCCGCCGTCCCCCACGCGGCCAGCGCCGGCGGCACGAGACGTAGATCGGTCGGCCCCTCCTGCCTGGGGTGCGCGTCGCCGAGCCGGGTGCCGGAGGCCGCGTGCACGGCGGGCCGCGCCGGAGCGGCCCGCGCACCGGCCGCCGCCGTCCGCACCCCCTCTTCCGTCGCCCTCATGGCCGTACGAGATTCCGCAGGTCGGCGAAACGGCGGTCGCCGATGCCGTTCACTTCACGCAGTTCGTCGACCGAGCGGAAACCGCCGTGCTGGGCGCGGTAGTCGATGATGTGCTGGGCGAGGACAGGGCCGACGCCGGGCAGGGTGTCCAGCTGGTCGGCGGTGGCCGTATTGAGGGAGACGGGAGCCGCAGGAGCGGCCCCGCTCCCGACCGCACCACCACCGCCCGCCACTGCCCCCGCCCCGGGCACCGGCGCCGGAGTGCCGACCAGGACGTGTTCGCCGTCCACGAGGAGCCGGGCGCGGTTGAGCCCGTCGGTGTTCGCCCCCGGCCGCACACCGCCCGCCGCCCGCAGCGCGTCGGCCACCCGGGAACCGGCCGGCAACCGCTGGATGCCTGGTCTGCGTACCTTCCCGCCGACGTCCACCACGATCGAGGGCCCGGCCGTGGCACCGACCGCCCCGGCCGCGTCGCCCGACACCGGAGCCGCCCGGCCGTCCCCGGGCACCCCAAACGAGGCCGCCGGACCTCCCGCGTCCCCCGAAGCCCCTGGGGCACCCGCCCGCACCACCTCGGGTGCGCTCACCGGCTGGGTCCGGCCCGCCCAGAAGTGCTGTGCCGCGAACACCGCCGCGACGACCAGCACCACGCTCAGCGCGACCACGCTCTTCCGCTCGATGCCGCACCGCATCTGCAACCACAACGGCAACCGCTCCCGCACGGCGGGCGCCACCCGCTCCCGCCACGCGCCCCGCCCCTCACGACCGACAGCGCTGTCGTCGGCGTCACGGTCAGGCACGGCCCGCTCCCCAGCGGAAGCACCGGAGCCCTCAGCCCTCCCCACCCGAACCTCGCCGACCCCACCGCCTCCGCCGACCCTGCCAAGCCCATCGACCCCGCTGACCCCGCTGGCCCTGTCGGCGCCACCAACCCTGCCGACCTCGCCGACCTCGGCGACCCCGCCCCCTACCGTCCCCCTGCGCGCCCCCGGCGGCCCATGCCCCAACTCCCTTGGCTCCCTGGCCCTCTCGGGAAACAGCGCCTCCGCGCGCATGCGGAGCGTCTCCGCCGATGCCCGGCGACGGCCGGCCCTGCCCCTCGGCTGTCGGGAGCGGTGCCGGGCGCGCCCGTCGGAGGACGGGCCCCGGCCCGGGCCGCTGGTGACCGTCGCAGTACCTGAACGTGAACGTGAACCTGATCGAAGTGCCATGCGACGAGGATCGGGCAACTCCGCCCACTCGCGATGATCTTGCTGATTTCCCGTGGATTACTGCCCAGTTGTGGATAACTCCGTCACCCACACGAGCGACGACCCCACACACGAGCCAGCCTCGATCACCTACCACGGCCGGGGTCACCTCACCCAGACACGGCATCACCCCACCCAGGCAGGAATCACCTCACCAAGGCAGGACTCACCCCACCAAGGCAGACATCACCTCACCGAGGCGACACAACCGCCCCCAACAACCCAGGCCCCGTATGCGCCCCGATCACCGCCCCGACCTCGCTCACATGCAGATCGACCAGCCCGGGCACCCGGTCCCGCAGCCGTTCCGCGAGTGCCGAGGCCCGCTCGGGCGCGGCGAGGTGGTGGACGGCGATGTCGACCGGCGCGCCGCCCGCCCGCTCGGCGACGATCTCCTCCAGGCGGGCGATGGCCCTGGACGCCGTACGGACCTTCTCCAGCATCTCGATGCGGCCGCCGTCCAGCTGCAGCAGCGGCTTGACGGCCAGCGCGGAGCCGAACAGCGCCTGTGCCGCGCCGATCCGTCCGCCCCGGCGGAGGTAGTCCAGGGTGTCGACGTAGAAGAAGGCGGACGTCCCCGCGGCGCGTTTCTCGGCGGCCGTGACCGCCTCGTCCACGGTGCCGCCCGCCTCCGCGGACTCGGCGGCGGCCAGGGCGCAGAACCCGAGGGCCATCGCGACCATCCCGGTGTCCACCACGCGCACCGGCACGGGTGCCTCGCGTGCCGCGAGCACGGCCGCGTCGTACGTGCCGGAGAACTCGGCGGAGAGGTGGAGGGAGACGATGCCCGTGGCGCCCGACTCCGCGACCCTGCGGTAGGTCTCCGCGAACAGTTCGGGGCTGGGGCGGGAGGTGGTGACGGATCGTCGTTTCTGCAGGGCCTGGGCCAGGGACCGCGCCGAGATCTCGGTGCCTTCTTCGAGCGCCTGGTCGCCGAGGACCACGGTCAGGGGCACCGCGGTGATGCCGTGACGCTCCATCGCCGGCGGCGGCAGATAGGCCGTTGAATCGGTGACGATCGCGACATGGCGGGACATGAGCTGGAGGTTACCCGCCAAGCCCCGCCGACGGCAGCCCGGCCCCTCTCACCTGCGATCGTACAGAGCGGCATGGCCGACGGCCGGGGCGCCCGACGGAGCCCACCGGCTCAAGTCGTGCTCTCCGGGCGGGGCTTCTTCTGCCACGGGTACGTCGGCCGCGCGCTCGGCGGCGTGATCGCGGGCTTGGGCGGCTCCCCACCACGGGACTCGGCACCGCGGGAACCGGCGCCACTCGACTCACCACTACGGGCCCCGGCGCCACTCGACCCACCACCACGGGCCCCGGGCGTCTCCTGCCAGGTCTGTCCCGTGGAGGCGTTGGCCTCGGGCTTCGGCGCCTCGGGCCACACCGAGGCGGGTTCCGTCGTCCAGTGCCGCAGCGCGCCCGCCTCGACGTCTATCTGCGCGCTGAGCGTGTCCAGGTCGTCCTCCGCGAACTTGCGGGCCCGGTCGTGCGCCGCCCAGCGCAGTGAGTCGGCGGACTTGATGATCCGCTCCGTGCGTTCGCGCAGCGCCGGCAGCCGCTGGGCCAACTTGGCGCGGTCCGGCTCGGGCTCCAGGCGCCGCAGCTCGTCGTCCAGCTCCCGGCCGTGCTTGCTGAGCTGCTCGAAGAGGGCCAGGGACTCCTTCAGGGACGCGTCCTCACCCACACCCGCCTGCAACGCCTCCTGGGTGGACCGCATCGAGGTGCGCAACTTCAGCCGCAGATCGGCCAATTGCCCCACCGGGCCCGGCTGGGCCAGGCTTCTGGCGCGCAGGGTGGTGTCCTCGACGGTCCGCTTGGCCTGGGTGATCGTACGGTCCACGCCGCGCTTGGCCGCGCCGACGGCCTTCACCGTGGCGTACACGCCCAGCACCACGAACAGCACGAAGAGCAGGGCGACGACTGCGATGACGGCTTCCACGACGCGCTCCTTCTCCGACCGGCACGGCATGTGCTGCGGCGCTCTTCAACGGTAAACGCAACAGGCAGGTCCCGAGTTCCATCGGAACCCGGAACCTGCCCGTAGGGGACGACCCCGAACCGCTACCCGCCGGCAGTCGAACGACTACCCACAGCTACCACACGGCTATCACCCGGCTCTCATCGCCTACGTGACGATGTTGACCAGCTTCGGCGCCCGCACGATCACCTTCCGGATCGGTGCCCCGGCCAGCGCGGCGACCACCTTCTCGTCGCCCAGGGCCACCTTCTCCAGCTCCTCCTCGGAGATGGCGGGCGAGACCTCCAGGCGGGCCTTGACCTTGCCCTTGATCTGGACGACGCAGGTGACGGCCTCGTCGACGACGTACGCGGGGTCGGCGACGGGGAAGTCGTGGTGCACGACCGACTCCGTGTGCCCCAGCTTGCGCCACAGTTCCTCGGCGATGTGCGGGGCCAGCGGCGCGACCAGCAGGACCAGCGCCTCGGCGACGGAGCGGGACACCGGGCCGCCCACCTTGGTCAGGTGGTTGTTCAGCTCGGTGACCTTGGCGATCGCGGTGTTGAACCGCATGCCCTCCAGGTCCTGCCGTACACCGTCGATGGCCTTGTGCAGCGCCCGCAGGGTGTCCTCACCGGGCTCGGTGTCGACGACCGTCACCTCGCCGGTGGCCTCGTCGACGACGTTGCGCCACAGCCGCTGCAGCAGCCGGAACTGGCCGACCACCGCGCGCGTGTCCCACGGCCGGGACACGTCCAGCGGGCCCATCGCCATCTCGTACAGACGCAGCGTGTCGGCGCCGTACTCCGCGCAGATGGACTCCGGAGTGACCGCGTTCTTCAGGGACTTGCCCATCTTGCCCAGCAGGCGGCTGACCTTCTCGCCCTCGTAGAAGAAGGCGCCGTCGCGCTCCTCCACCTCGACGGCCGGCACCGCGAAACCACGGCTGTCGCGGTAGACGAAGGCCTGGATCATGCCCTGGTTGAACAGCTTGTGGAACGGCTCGGCCGACGAGACGTGCCCCAGGTCGAACAGGACCTTGGACCAGAAGCGCGCGTACAGCAGGTGCAGCACGGCGTGCTCGGCGCCGCCGACGTACAGATCGACACCGCCGTGCGGCTGCCCCTCGCGCGGGCCCATCCAGTAGCGCTCGATCTCCGGGTCGACCAGCTTCTCGGAGTTGTGCGGGTCCAGGTAGCGCAGCTCGTACCAGCAGGAACCGGCCCAGTTGGGCATGGTGTTGGTCTCACGGCGGTACGGGCGCGGGCCCCGGCCGTCGCCCAGGTCCAGGGTGACGTTCACCCAGTCCTCGTTGCGCGACAGCGGTGTCTCGGGCCGGGTGTCGGCGTCGTCCGGCTCGAAGGTGCGCGGCGAGTAGTCCTCGACCTCGGGCAGTTCCAGCGGCAGCATCGACTCGGGCAGCGAGTGGGCGACGCCGTCCTCGTCGTAGACGATGGGGAAGGGCTCGCCCCAGTAGCGCTGGCGGCTGAACAGCCAGTCGCGCAGCCGGAAGTTGACGGTGCCCTGACCGATGCCGGACCGCTCCAGCCACTCGGTGATGCGCGCCTTGGCCTCGACGACGCCCAGGCCGTCCAGGGAGACACTCCCACCAGCGGAGTTGACGATCTTCGCGTCGTAGGACACGAAGGCCTCGTCCCACGTCGACGTGTCCGTGCCACGGCCGTCCGTCGGCTCGACGACGCAGTTGATCGGCAGCTCGAAAGCGCGCGCGAACTCGAAGTCGCGCGAGTCGTGGGCCGGGACGGCCATGATCGCGCCGGTGCCGTAGCCCATCAGGACGTAGTCGGCGATGAAGACCGGGATCCGCTCGCCGTTGACCGGGTTGGTCGCGTACGAGCCGGTGAAGACGCCGGTCTTGTCCTTGGCCTCGGCCTGCCGTTCGACGTCGGACTTCGAGGCGGCCTGCGCGCGGTAGGCGGCGACGGCGTCGGCCGGGGTCGCGTGACCGCCGGTCCACACGTCGTGGGTGCCCTCGGGCCAGGCGTCCGGGGTGAACTTGTCGACCAGCGGGTGCTCGGGCGCCAGGACCATGTAGGTCGCGCCGAACAGGGTGTCGGGGCGGGTGGTGAAGACGGTGATGTTCTCGCCGTCGATGGGGAAGTCGACGCGGGCGCCCTCGGAGCGGCCGATCCAGTTGCGCTGCTGCAGCTTGATGGCCTCGGGCCAGTCCAGCTCGTTCAGGTCGTCCAGCAGCCGGTCGGCGTACGCGGTGATGCGCATGTTCCACTGGCGCAGCTTGGCCTTGAAGACGGGGAAGTTGCCGCGCTCGGAGCGGCCGTCGGCGGTGACCTCCTCGTTGGCCAGCACGGTGCCCAGGCCGGGACACCAGTTGACCGGCGCGTCGGAGGCGTACGCCAGGCGGTACTCGCCCAGGACGTCGGCGCGTTCGACGGCGCTCAGCGCGCTCCAGGAGCCGCCGCCGGGCAGCGCGCGCTCACCGGACTCGAACTGGGCGACCAGTTCGGCGATCGGGCGGGCCTTCGCGGCCTCGTCGTCGTACCAGGAGTTGAAGATCTGCAGGAAGATCCACTGGGTCCACTTGTAGTAGTCCGGGTCGATCGTGGCGAACGACCGGCGCTTGTCGTGGCCCAGGCCCAGCCGGCGCAGCTGGGACTTCATGTTGTTGATGGCGGCTTCGGTGGTGATCCTGGGGTGCTCGCCGGTGGCCACGGCGTGCTGCTCGGCGGGCAGGCCGAAGGCGTCGAAGCCCAGGGTGTGCAGGACGTTGTGGCCGGTCATCCGCTGGAAGCGGGCGAAGACGTCGGTGGCGATGTAACCCAGGGGGTGGCCGACGTGCAGGCCCGCACCGGACGGGTACGGGAACATGTCCATGATGAACTTCTTGGGCCTGGCCGCCTGGTCGGGGTCGCCCGCCAGGTCGCCCTTCGGGTTCGGGGCCGCGTAGGTGCCCTCGGCGTCCCAGAAGTCCTGCCAGCGTGCCTCGATCTCGGCCGCGACGGCGGCCGTGTAGCGGTGCGGCGCGGCCTCCACCGATACACCTGTGGCGGCGGGGTTCGTCTCGCTCATGATCCTCAAAGCTCCATCGATCGTCTCTGCCAGCGGCTGTGTCGTCAGGAAACGAAAAATCCCCTCGCACAGGAGGGGACGCCGCGCCGATTCCGACCACGCCGTTCATCGGCGGTCGGGACTGATCAGCGCGGCTCACTAAGCAGAAGGCGTACGGCACGCATGGCGTCAGGGTACCGCAGCCCTCACAGCCGTCGCGACGAGGTTCCGGCCCGCGGGAGCGTCCCGACGGGCGGGAATCAGCGGTGTGTCAGCCACGGGATCCGGCCAAAAAAGTTGAACTTTATTCAAAACTTACTTCGCGTAACAACCTCTAAGGGGCATCACAGATGTGAGATTGCCCCTTGATAACAACGCAATAACTCAAACCTCGTACCGCTCGGTTTGGCACCACTTACAGTTCGATGACGGGACCGCTTTCCCGAACTGTTCGGAGTTGCCCCCATGAACCCTCGTCGCAGTAACAGCTCGCTGCCCCAGACAGGCCGCTCGGCCTACGGGATAGCCACAGCTGCCGCGCTGCTGCTGATACCCGTAAGTGTGCTGGTCGGAGGTGACGCGTACCGGGAGTTCCTCGACTTCGGAGCGGGCGTTCTCTCGCTCGTCTCGTTGACCTGCTCGGTGCTCTGGGGGCTCGTCGCCCAGGACCGGACCCTGCTCACCGTGCGCCAGCGGATCATCGGCCAGGCCGTCCACCGGACGACCGCCATCGCCTCGGTCGCGTTCCTCGTCCTGCACGTCTCGGTGAAGCTGGCGCTGAACCACGTCTCCGCGATCGCCCTGTTCCCCTTCGCCCTCGGCGTGACGGGCACGGGAGCGCTCATCGGCTTCGGCGCGACCGCCGGGGCCATGATGGTCTTCGTCGCCATCACCGGTGCGCTGCGAAGCAACTTCGCGTCCCCCGCACCGGTCGCGGCCCGCTGGCGCGCGATGCACATGATGGCTTACCCGGCCTGGTGTTTCGCGCTCGTGCACGGACTCTACGCGGGTCGCGAAGCCAAGCCGATCTTCGTGATCCTCTACTCGGCCGGCCTGATCGCCGTCGCCGCAGCCCTGCTGCTGCGGGCCGCGCCGCGCCAGGTCAAGCGCCAGGTGGTCGAGCGCATCGCCGCCATCCTGGGCACCGACGGCCAGCGTCCCCCCGAGGTCGACGAACTCGTGAAGTCCCGTTCGGCCCTGCAGGGCATGGACGAGCCCGGCGGACGGCGCGAAGGCGGTCGTCGCGAGGGCGGTCGTCGCGAGGGCGGACAGCGCGACCAGATGCGCGACACCGGCCAGTTCCCGCTGCCCGGCTTCGGCGGCGGCCAGGGCCAGAACCCCCCGCTCGGCGACCCGCTGGTGCCCCCGCAGCGCGGGGCGGCAGCCGCGGCCGACAGCGGCCCCGGCTTCGCGGCCGCGTACCGCGCGGTGTCGATGACCCCTCGCGCACAGGAGCCCACGGCGCCCTATCTGACCCAGCAGCAGCCGCCGTTGGACATGCAGCCCACGCAGGCCATGCCCCGGATGGACGACGGCTCGACCACGGGCGGCACCCGCTGGCCGGCCCCGTCCCCGCCGCCGGTCGGCGAGGCGCCCCCGTCGTCGTACGACCCGATGCAGGACACCTTCGCCGGACAGCCGCTGGGCGGACAGCCGTTGGGCGGGCAGACCTATCCGGGCCAGGCGTACCCGGGTCAGGCCTACCAGGGCGAGACGTACAACACAGGCGCTTCCGAAACTTCCTACGGAACGGCTGAGACGAACGCCCCCTACGGCACGTACAACCCGAACGACACGTACAACAGCGGTCCCGCCACTGAAACGCTGCCCGGCTACGAGGATTACAACCAGCCGGGCTCAGGCGAACCCTGGAACGCGCCTTCCGGAGGATTTAAGTGAACGAGGCCCTTCCCGACGTCCCCGAAGTCCGTGTGGTGGGGCTCCCCCAGCTCACCTCGGGCTTCGACCTCGTCGAGAGACTCGACCTCCCCATGCACCTGAAGGTGCATGGTCCGCTCGAACCGATGGGCGGCGAGCAACTCGCCCAGCTGTCCGAGCGGATCAACCTGAAGGGCAGGGGCGGCGCGGGCTTCCCGTTCCACAAGAAACTGCGGTCGGTCGCCGAGTCGGCGATCAAGCGCGGCATCCGGCCCGTCGTGGTCGTCAACGGCAGCGAGGACGAACCCGCCTGCCGCAAGGACACGGTGCTGATCAACCGTGCCCCGCACCTCATCCTGGACGGCGCCCTGCTCGTCGCGGAGGCCCTGGGCGCCCGACAGCTGGTCATCGGGGTGACACGTGAATCCACCGAGCGATCGATGGAGGCGGCCCTCGCCGAGCGCGGACTGAGCAACCGGCGCGGCGCCGCCATCCGCGCCAGCGTGCAGCGCAACCCGGTCCGTATGGTCACCGGCGCCGCCGGCTCGCTGATCCGTTCCATCGACGGCGGCCCGCCCATCCCGCCGGGCCGCAAGACCAGCGCGTCCAAGAGCGGTGTCGGCGGCGCGCCGACCCTGCTCTCGAACGCCGAGACCTTCGCCCAGCTCGCCATCGGCGCCCGCATCGGCCCCGAGCGGTACGGCAACACCGGTCTGTACGACGAGCCGGGCACCGTCATGCTCACCGTGTCCGGCGCGGTCGCCCGCCCGATGGTGATCGAGGCGCCCACCGGCGTGCCGCTGCGCTACATCCTGCAGCTGGCCGGCGCGCCGCCGGTCCCGCAGGGCGTGCTGACCGGCGGCTACCACGGCAAGTGGATCGACGCGGCGACGGTCAACGAGGCGGTCGTCTCACGCAACTCGCTGGACGCGGTGGGCGGTGCGCTGGGCGCGGGCGCGATCCTGCCGATCAGCCAGGACACCTGCCCGCTCGGCGAGTCGCTCCAGGTCGCCAAGTGGCTCGCCGAGGAGAGCGCGGGACAGTGCGGTCCCTGCTACCTCGGTCTGCCGGCCGCCGCGCGCGGTATGGAGGACATCCTCAACGGCGGCGGTCCTGCGGCCCTGGAGGCCCTCAAGCAGGTCGCGAAGAACGTCAAGCGGCGCGGCGCGTGCTCGCACCCGGACGGTTCCGCGATGTTCCTCGAATCGACCGTCAAGGCGTTCACGGACGACCTCGCCGCCCATGTCCTCGGCAACGGCTGCGGCCGTCCCGTGGAGGGCGTACTGCCGCTCTTCGAGGGCGGCAGGATGCCGACCGGTATCCCGGGCGGCGCGGCCGAGGAGGAGAGCGGCAGCCGCCAGAAGATCTTCGTCGACTGGACGCTCTGCCGGGGTCACGGCCTGTGCGCCGACATCCTCCCCGAGGTCTTCCAGCTCGGCGCCGACGGCTTCCCCACCGTCGCCCAGGCGAAGGTCCCCCAGTACGCCGAGGCCAAGGCCCTGCGCGCGGTGCGCCGCTGCCCGGCGCTCGCCCTGCGCCTGGAGGAGGACAACCGCGCCTCCGCCCCGTCCCGCAACCTCCCGGTCCTCTCCCAGGGCCGTGGCCGGCGGGCCCTGGGCAGCGGTCGCTGAAGTCCCTTACGACGAAGGGCGGGCCACCCGGTGAGGTGGCCCGCCCTTCGTCGTCGACCACCGCGGCTCGTCCGCCCGTTCGCTCGCCCATCCGCCCGCCCGTCCTGGACAACGCGAAGACCCCGTCCATGTGGACGGGGTCTTTTCTGTGGAGCTAAGGAGAATTGAACTCCTGACCTCCTGCATGCCATGCAGGCGCTCTACCAACTGAGCTATAGCCCCTTGCGGTGTTGTCCGCCCGGTCTCCCTGGCGACGACGCCAACATTACCGGTCCCCCGCGCACACCACCAAATCGTTTCCGTCGCGTGCGAATTGTGGGTGGATTTGGTGGTTGATGCCGGATTCCGAATCACCCACGGCACATCCGGCGCTCGCGCCCCCGCCGACGATGGCCGTCACGAGGGCGCTGAAGCACCCGTGGCGGCCCAACGGCGGCCGGTGGGCAGTACGGGGCCCACCGGCGCCGAGGCGACGCTCAAGCCGTCACGAACGAGTAGAACCGCTTGAGCGTGCAGTGCTCTTCGAGCAGCCGGCCATAGATCGGCTCACCCTCCAGCTCGCGGTACGTCTCGATCGGGTCGCCTTTTATGATCAGCGCCCGCGCGCATTCCTCGCACCAGTACTGGTAGTCGGCGTTGACGGGCTCCATGTCGCGGACGATGGGCGTGCCGCTGCCGCACCAGTCGCACTTTCTCCTGTGTGCACCCATCGATCAGCTCCAGCTGTGGCCGCAGGCCGTGCACACGTAGGAGATCCCTCCGTTGTCACCGAGGACTTGGGCAACGTGGAGCGAGCCGCAGGAAGGGCAGAGGAGGGTGGTCTTGCTCCGCATCACCACCCCTGCGGGAAGGTCGTGGACCCTCCCGCGGATGCTCGCAGGCATCGCTTCTCCCTCCCGTCGGGCCGCGCCCCCTTCCGGCCGTTTGATTCTGCCACGGCCGGACCAATACGGTCAGCGACGCCTTCGTACCAGTCCGGGCGAGCGGCGGGAAAGAAGGCAGTCCGCAGAGGTATACGCCTCCGGAGCGGCGCGTGCTCAAGAAGGGACGCAGGTCACACACGAAAAAATCCCGCTCCCTCACGGGAACGGGATCTTCTGTACCGATCTGTGGAGCTAAGGAGAATTGAACTCCTGACCTCCTGCATGCCATGCAGGCGCTCTACCAACTGAGCTATAGCCCCTTGCGTTCTTCCCGCTCGGCGGGCGAACAAGAAGAACTTTAGCCTGCGACCAGCCGGAAAGTGAAATCCGGGTCCCGGGCCGCGTGACCAGGCCTCTTACGGGGCTCAGTCGTCGTCGCCGAGCACCGGCTCGGGCAGCGTGCCGGCGTTGTGCTCCAGGAGCCGCCAGCCGCGGGCGCCCTCGCCGAGGACGGACCAGCAGCAGTTGGAGAGGCCGCCGAGGCCCTCCCAGTGGTGGGGGTCCAGGCCGAGGAGGCGCCCGATGGTGGTGCGGATGGTGCCGCCGTGGCTGACCACGACGAGGGTGCCGTTCTCCGGGAGTTTGTCGGCGTGCCGGAGCACCACGGGGGCGGCGCGGTCGGCGACCTCGGTCTCCAGTTCGCCGCCGCCGCGGCGGATCGGCTCACCGCGCTTCCAGGCGGCGTACTCGTCGCCGTGCCGGGCGATGATCTCGTCGTGGGTGAGGCCCTGCCAGACGCCCGCGTAGGTCTCGCGCAGGCCCTCGTCGTGGCTGATCTCCAGCCCGGTGAGCGCGGCCAGCTCGGCGGCCGTGTTCGCGGCGCGCCGCAGGTCGGAGGCGACGATCGCGTCGGGCCTGAGGGAGGCCAGCAGCCGGGCGGCGCGGCGAGCCTGACCGAGGCCGGTCTCGGTCAGCTCGACGTCCGTGGTGCCCTGGAAGCGGCGCTCCACGTTCCACGAGGTCTGGCCGTGCCGCCAGAGGATGAGGCGGCGGCCCCTGCCCTTCCGCTCCGCGGCGTCGATCCCCGCGGTCACCGCAGTTCTCCGCCCAGCTCCGCTTCCTCCTCGGCGGCGCGCAGCTTGGCGTGCTCCGCGCCCTTGCCCCGGGTGGCCTTGGCGTCGGCGGGCAGCTCCAGCTCGGGGCAGTCCTTCCAGAGCCGCTCCAGGGCGTAGAAGACCCGCTCCTCGCTGTGCTGGACGTGCACGACGATGTCGACGTAGTCCAGCAGCACCCAGCGGGCCTCGCGGTCGCCCTCACGGCGGACCGGCTTGGCGCCGAGCTCCTTGTTCAGGCGCTCCTCGATCTCGTCGACGATCGACTTGACCTGGCGGTCGTTGGGCGCGGAGGCGAGCAGGAAGGCGTCCGTGATGGACAGCACATCGCTGACGTCGTACGCGATGACGTCGTGCGCGAGCTTGTCGGCGGCCGCCTGCGCGGCGGTGGTGATGAGCTCGAGAGAGCGGTCGGTGGCGGTCACTACACGGCTTTCGGTCGTCGGTCAGGAACCCTCACGGGCTACCCCAAGGGTCTCACGGCCCACCGACCCCGCCCCACGTGTTAATCGATCAGGCCCCGGAGCAGTGCCGATACGGCGGCTCCGGGGCCTGATCGCTGATCACGCCGGTTCGATCTGTTCGATCTGTTCGATCAGCCCGTGGTTCCCGTAGTTCCCGTGGTTCCCGTCGTCCCCGCGTCCCCCGTCGCGGCCGTCGTCTCGTAGTTCTGGCCGAGTACGACCGAGACGTCGGCGTTGGACGTGGTCTCGCCCTTCTTCACCGCGCCGGCCGGGAGGCCGAGGGTCTTGGCGACCTCGACGGCGTCCTGCTTGCGGGCCGCGTCGGAGTAGGTGACCTGGGAAGTGGCCTGGGAGGTGGCGGTGGTGCCGGCGTCGAGGAAGGTGTAGCCGCCGTTGAGCACGGCCACCCGGGCCTGTTCGGTGGCGTCCTTCTCGCCGGTGGCGTTGCGGATGCCGACCCGGACGGCGTCCCCGGCGTCGGGGCTCTTCGCGGTGCCGCCGAGCAGGTTCTTGACCACGCTGTCGGAGTCCTCCGCGCTGAGCGTGCCGTCCTGCTGGACGGGCAGCGCCTCGGTCTTGTAGTCGCCGCCCTTGGCGTGGTCGGCGAGCTTGGCGAGGAAGGTGCCGAGGTCCTTGTCGCTGAGCGAGGGGTCGAGGATCTGGGCCAGCGTCTGCACGGTGACCGTGGCGGCCTGCGCGTCGGAGGACAGCTTGCGCAGCACGCCCTGCATGACCTGCCCGAACCGCTCCAGCTGCGCGTTCTGCGACTCGCCGGAGGCCCGGTAGGTGGCGTAGGCGACGGCCATCTTGCCGCTGAGGGTCTGCGCCTTGCCCTTGGTGACGAGGGGGGCCGCGCCCCTCTTCTCGGCCTCGGGGTCGGGCACGTCGGCGTTCGTGTCGATGTCGATGTTGCCGACGAGTCCGACGAGGTTGTTCAGGTACGGGGTGTCCAGCCGCCAGGTGCCCTGGATGTCGGTGCCGAGGACGGTGTCGAGCGCGTCGCGGGTGCCGGAGGAGCCGTCGTCCTCGACGGACTTGGCGAGGGTCGTCGTGATGCCGTCGTCGCCGGTCAGGGCGAGGGCGTTGGGGATCAGGACGGTGGCGCCCTGCTTGGTGGTGGTGTTGTCGACGAGCAGCGCCGTGGAGGTGCCGCCGTTCTTGGTGTCGTGCAGATGCACGACGACCACGTCCCGTTTCTGGGCCGCGGCGGAGGTCGTGGTGCCGGTCTGCTCGTCCGAGGACGCCCCGGGCAGCATGCCCGCCCACCACATGTAGCCGACGCCGCCGACCGCGACCAGGGCGAGGACCACGGCCAGGGCGACCAGCCGGCTCTTGGCCCGCCGCTTGGCCTCCTCACGGCGCTCGGTGCGGTTCTCGGTGAAGTTCAGCCAGTCGATGACGTCCTCGGAGTCGCCGTCGGGCTCCTCGACGAACGCGAACTGCTCGGTGCGGTAGTCCGGTTGACCGTCGGCGTCCCGCTCCGGGCGGGTGTCACCGGTCCGGGGCCCGCTCTCCTCGGCGGTCCCCGGCGGCGCCGACTGCTGCGGGATGTAGGCGGTCTGCTCGGCGACGGGCGCCTGCAGGCCGGTGACCGCGGTCTGCCCGTAGGGGTCGTACGGGTCGTAGGCGGGCCCCGGTGCCTGCTGGCCGGTGTCGTAGCCCGTGCCGTACCCCTGCGGGTGCTGCTGCGGGACCTGGCCATGGCCGGTCGCGTACGGGTCGTAGCCGTAGCCCTGGCCGTACCCCTGGGGCACTTGCGTCCCGTAGGGGTCGTACGCCTGTTGCTGAGGCACCTGCTGGGCGGGCGCCTGTCGGTACACCGGCTGCCCGTACTCGTCGTAGCCGACGAGTTCGTACTGCTGGTCGCCCCCGTGGCCAGCGTCGTATCGGTCGTTCACCGGTGCCCCTCTCGGCTCACTCGCCGCGGTACAGCTGCCGCTTGTCGATGTAGCGCACCACGCCGTCCGGCACCAGGTACCAGACGGGATCGCCCTTGCCGACTCTCGCACGGCAGTCCGTGGAGGAGATGGCGAGCGCGGGGACCTCGACCAGGGAGACCCCGCCCGCGGGCAGGCCCGGGTCGGCCAGGGTGTGACCCGGACGGGTGACCCCGATGAAGTGCGCGAGGGAGAAGAGTTCCTCGGCGTCGCGCCAGGTGAGGATCTGGCCGAGCGCGTCGGCGCCGGTGATGAAGAAGAGGTCCGACTCGGGGTTGAGCTCGTGCAGTTCGCGCAGGGTGTCGATGGTGTAGGTGAGGCCCTTGCGGTCGATGTCGATGCGGCTCACGGAGAAGTGGGGGTTCTCGGCCGTCGCGATGACCGTCATCAGATAGCGGTCCTCGGCCGCCGAGACCGAGCGGTGGGACTTCTGCCAGGGCTGGCCGGTCGGTACGAACACGACCTCGTCGAGACCGAACTGCGCGGCGACCTCCTGGGCCGCCACGAGGTGTCCGTGGTGGATCGGGTCGAACGTCCCGCCCATGACGCCGAGACGGCGCCGACCGGGCGCCGACGGGCGGTTTCCCGGTGCGCCGGAGGCGCTGTCGGCCCGGCCGTCCGTGGTGTCGTGTGCCTGGTCCGCCGCCTTGTCGTGCTCCGGACCGGTAGGCATTTCCTGCTCTCCCATGCGTGGAGAGCCTACCGGCCCGGCCGACGCGCACCGTTCGAACGTCCTTTTGCGCGGATTAGCGATCGCGGTTGAAGCGAGTGGTGATCCACAGCAGCAGCATCAGGGCGAAGAAGGCTCCGCCGCCGGTCAGGTAGGGGCTCAGGCTCTCGTGGTTGCCGCTGTGCTCCCCGCCGCCCTCGGCGGCGAAAGTGACCAAGTCGGCAGCTGTGCTGTGGAAGCTCATCGTCGGCGTGACCTATCCGGGTGTGGGATCGGGATAAAGACCCGCCCATCGTATGCGGGAGCCTCGACCGCGCTCACGTCGACTCCGCCCAGCGGTGAACGCGGGCACCGCCGGCCGCGTACTTCCCTCACGAGACACGCGTACTTCCCGTCGCTTCCCGTACGAGACAACCGTTCGCGCGTGCCGGGCGTCCTTCCCGTCGGCGGGCGTCATTCGTCCCGCTTGTATCCCCGTAGCAGGAACCACGCCATGAGGACGGAGCCCAGGACCATCACGATCAGCACCACACGCAGCAGGTTGCCCGCTCCCTGTTCCTTCGCGGCGGTGTCCGCGGCCTCGGTGAGCCAGGCGGATGCCGGCAGGTGCGGGAGATGTCCCATGGAGATCGCTCCTTACGGTTGATGCCCTGCCACGGTAACTCCGCCTAGGCTGGACCCCGCTTCGGGGGCAACATGGGCAAAACAGAGCATGGGGGAAACATGCCGGACGACAGCCACGAGCAGAACGGGCACGAGAACGTGCCGAGCAGGCAGCGCAGGCGCTTCGAGGGGATCTCCTCCCGGGCGTACGAACACCCCGCGGACCGCTCGGCGCTGGTGGCGCTGCGCAAGCTCAGCGGCTTCGACACGGTGTTCAAGGCACTCAGCGGTCTGCTGCCGGAACGCAGCCTCAGGCTGCTGTTCCTGTCCGACTCCGTACGGGTCTCGGACCAGCAGTTCGCCCACCTCAACACCATGCTGCGGGACGCGTGTTACATCCTGGACCTGGAGAAGGTCCCGCCGATGTACGTGAACCAGGACCCGCAGCCGAACGCGATGTGCATCGGTCTGGACGAGCCGATCATCGTCGTCACCACCGGGCTCGTCGAGCTGCTCGACGAGGAGGAGATGCGGGCGGTCATCGGGCACGAGGTGGGCCACGCGCTCTCCGGCCACTCGGTGTACCGGACGATACTGCTCTTCCTGACGAGCCTCGCCCTGAAGATCGCCTGGATCCCGCTGGGGAACCTCGCGATCATGGCGATCGTGACCGCGCTGCGTGAGTGGTTCCGCAAGTCGGAGCTGTCCGCCGACCGTGCGGGTCTGCTGGTCGGCCAGGACGTCCAGGCGTCGATGCGCGGTCTGATGAAGATCGCGGGTGGCAATCACCTGCACGAGATGAACGTGGACGCGTTCCTCGCGCAGGCCGAGGAGTACGAGGCAGGGGGCGACCTGCGCGACTCCGTCCTCAAGATCCTCAACGTGCTGCCCCGCTCGCACCCCTTCACCACCGTGCGCGCGGCGGAGCTGAAGAAGTGGGCCGAGTCCCGCGACTTCCAGCGGATCATGGACGGGCACTACCCGCGGCGCAGCGAGGACAAGGACACCTCGGTGACCGACTCCTTCCGCGAGTCGGCCTCGCACTACTCCAGCACCGTCAAGAACTCCAAGGACCCGCTGATGAAGCTGGTCACGGACATCGCGGGCGGCGCAGGCGACCTCGGCGGCCGGGTCCGGCGGGGCTTCGGAGGAGGAGGCGGCGGCACGGCCACCGCCCAGGAGGACCCGCCCCGCGACGACGCGTAGGACGTCGGGTGCGGGTGGGTGGGGGCTGGTCGCGCAGTTCCCCGCGCCGCTGCCTTTTCAGGGGCGCGGGGAACTGCGCGAGAAGCCCCACTCACCCGCGGCCGAAGAACGACCCGGCCCGCCCTCACACCTTCGGCTGCGCACTCTCCGCCAAGGTGCCGCACAGGGCCGTCGCGGCGCCCGTGCCGTACGGGTCCGTGCCGGCGGACGGCCCGCCCGCCTTGGCCGTCTGCCCGGCAAGCAGCGGCCGCAGATGGTTCGTGGCGTCGTCGGAGCAGGCCAGCGGCCCGGCCTGGACGTAGGAGACGACGACCTCCACCTGGTGGGTGCGCAGGTCGTCCTGGTCGAAGCGGAAGTGCAGCTCGCGCCGGACCGTGAACAGCGAGGCCTCCGCCCCCGCCTCGCCGCCCGCCGGCCGCAGCGCGTACACGAAGGTGTGGGCGGCGACGACCTCCAGGGTTCCGGAGTCGAACTCGGCCGCCTGGAGGGTGCCCTGGACACGCACCTTGCGGTCGGCGAGTTCCGCGCGGGACGGGTCGAAGCGGACCAGCCAGCCGGTGGGGGCGTGCCGCCCGTCGGCCGCCGGGCGGTCGAAACTCTGCTCGAACTGGTCGAGCTGCTCCGAGTCGAGCAGCCGCCGTACGGGCTGGACGGTGGCGCCGCCGAGCACCTCGGGGTCGAGCGCGGAGGCGACCAAGTACTCCTTGGCGATGGCCAGCGCGGAGACGACCTGACTGTCGGTGAAGTGCTCGGTACGCCGGGTGGCCGGCATGGTGATGCCCTCGGCGCCGATCCGGAACTGGGCGGCCGGGCTGTGCGCGTACAGCGTCTCCGGCTCTACGGCGCCGGGCACCGCGGCCTGCGGGGACAGCGGGATCACCGTCATCCGCAGCGGTTCGGTGGGCTTCGCGGCCGGGGTGTCGTACGGGTGGCGGACGCCCATGTAGATCGCGGTGCCGAAGGCGAGGGCGACCAGCAGGACGAGGACCAGGGCCTGCCGGGAGAGGCCGCGGCGCAGGGGCGGGCGGCGGCGGACGGCCGGGGCGTGGTCGGAGAGGCGCTCGTGGGCGGAGAACTCCTGGAGGCGGGCAGCACGGACGAACGATTCGTCGAAGACGACGGATCGGTATTCGTCCTCTCCACCGCCGGGGGCGCCCTCGGGACTCCCCTCAGGTGGGTTTCCAGGCCCGCCCATACATGGAGAGTAGGTCTTCCGAGGCCTCGATAAACGCGCCGGTACACGTCAAGTTCTGACAGGTCCTCACCAGGTCCGCGAACCGCTCGCCAGGGCCCGTGCGAGGCCGCCTCAGGGCGTGCGGGGGTCCGCCGACACCGCCGGCTGGGAGAAGTCCGCGGAGGCGGAGGGCCCGGTCGGGGTGCCCTGTCCGACGCCGGTGGTGGCGGGCGGCGGCGGGACCTCGCCACGGCCCGAGGAGGCGCCCCGGTAGACCGCGGTGAAGGCCAGTGCGACCATGCCGATGCCCATCACGAGGGCGAGGATCCAGGCGACGGGCCGGTGCCAGCGGGTCTGCTTGCCGTACGGACCGTAGGCCCCGTCGGCGCCGTAGCGGCCCTGAAGGATCTCGGAGTCGTCGAGGTCGTCCAGCTCGTCGTCTCGGCCGTGGCCGAAATCGGGGCCGAAGCCGTCGTCGTAGCGGTCGTCGTCGCCGCGGGCGCCTCTGGAGTGCGCCCGGCGGGCCTCGGCCTCCTGGGCCGCGGCGCGGGCCTCCGCGGCTGCGAGCAGACGTTCGACCGCGGTCGGCTCGTGGACCACGGCCGCCCGTACGAAGTCCTCGTCGAAGACCACGGAGGCGAACTCTTCGTCCATACCCCCGCGGTCGCGGTCGTCGTCGGGCTCCCAGCCGTCAGGGAACGGCGTGCCCCCCACGTCCTCCGGCACGGATCCAGAGTAGACCGGGGTGGTCAATTTGGGCAGACGGTAAGGAAATTCATCCGTTTTGCCAGCTGGGTGCCAGGCTGTTCACAGAAACCGCCCGGCACCCCACACGCCCCGCGCCCGGTTAGCGGCGGACGTGTCCGTCGCCCGTGACGATGTACTTCGTGCTGGTCAGCTCGGGCAGACCCATCGGGCCCCGGGCGTGGAGCTTCTGGGTGGAGATGCCGATCTCGGCGCCGAAGCCGAACTGACCGCCGTCGGTGAAGCGGGTCGAGGCGTTGACGGCGACCGTCGTGGAGTCGACCAGCTGGGTGAAACGGCGGGCGGCCTGCTGGGAGGTCGTCACGATCGCCTCGGTGTGACCGGAGCTCCACAGCCGGATGTGCTCCACGGCCCGGTCGAGCGAGTCGACGACGGCGGCGGCGATGTCGTACGACAGGTACTCGGCCTCCCAGTCGTCCGTGGTGGCCTCCACGACCGTGGCCCGGCTCTCCTTGGCGAACGCGAGCACACGTTCGTCGGCGTGGACCGTGACCCCGGCGTCGGCGAGCGCGTCGAGGGCGCGGGGCAGGAACTCGGGGGCGATGTCCTGGTGGACGAGGAGGGTCTCGGCGGCGTTGCAGACGCTGACCCGGTGGGCCTTGGAGTTGATCAGGATCTCGATCGCCATGTCGAGGTCGGCCTGGGCGTCGACGTAGACATGGCAGTTGCCCGTGCCGGTCTCGATCACCGGGACGGTGGACTCCTCGACGACCGTGCGGATCAGGGAGGCGCCGCCGCGCGGGATGAGCACGTCGACCAGGCCGCGGGCGCGCATCAGCTCGCGCACGGACTCGCGGCTCTCGCCGGGGACGAGCTGGACGGCGTCGGCGGGCAGGCCCGCGCCGCCGACGGCGTCCCGCAGGACCCGTACGAGGGCGGCGTTGGACTCGTAGGCGGAGGACGAGCCGCGCAGCAGGACCGCGTTGCCGGACTTCAGGCAGAGGGCGGCGGCGTCCACGGTCACGTTCGGGCGGGCCTCGTAGATGATGCCGACCACGCCGAGCGGGACACGGACCTGGCGCAGGTCGATGCCGTTCGGGAGGGTGGAGCCGCGGACGACCTCGCCGACCGGGTCGGGCAGGGCGGCCACGTCACGGACGTCGGCGGCGATGGCGCGGACCCGCTCCGGGGTCAGCGTCAGCCGGTCGATGATCGCCTCGCTGGTGCCGGCCTCCCGCGCCCGCTCGATGTCCTTGGCGTTGGCCTCGACGACTTCGCTCGTACGGACCTCCAGCGCGTCCGCGATGGCGAGCAGCGCGTCGTCCTTGTCGGCGCGCGGGAGCGGCGCGAGGTCGGCGGCGGCGGCCTTGGCACGGTAGGCGGCCCGGGTGACCGGCGTCATGGAGTCGTACGGCGAGAGCGAGGTCATGGGAAAAGGGTAGTGCGCCCGGCGGAGGCGTTCATCGGCTGTTCCACAGCGCGAGACGCGCTCTGCGGGGCCGCCCGCGGGACGGTCAGAAGGGATGGACGCCGACGGACGTGGCCGGGGGCGGGCCGAAGCCCTCGGCGATGCGCAGGTGGTACGTCTGGCGGTCGATGACCTCCAGGCCGACGATCTCCCAGGGCGGCAGCCCGGCCGTGCGGCGGTGCTCGCCCCACAGGCGCAGGGCGACGGCGGCCGCGTCGTGGAGGTCGCGGGCCTCCTCCCAGTAGCGGATCTCGGCGTGGTCGTTGGCATAGCGGCTGGTCAGCAGAAAAGGGTGGTCGTGGGCGAGCTGTTCCAGGCCGCGCCGCACCTCCTTGAGGGGGGCCTCGGGCCCGGACACGCTGAGCGTGACATGCCAGAGCCGGGGCAGGTCCTGCGGCTTCTCGGCGCTCTCGCCCTCGTACGTGTCCGAGGCGGCGACGCTGGTGAGCGTCCGCTCCTCGCCGGCCGCACGGGAGGTACCACCACCACGGGACGCCGCGGCCCCGGGGCGCACTCGTCTCACGACGGCCTCCTTCGCAACGATGTCGTGCCTGGCAATAGGTCGTGCAATGGGTCGTGCGGAATCTCCCTGGGACAAAGTTGAGCAGGCTCAGGGGCTTCGCGTGGCGGTTTTACGGAACGCGCACCGCCGGGGCACGCGCTCCACCCCCTCTCCGGGGCCGCTGGTCAGGGGCGCAGGAGGACGAGGTCGTCCCTGTGTACGACCTCTCGTTCGTACGCGGGACCCAGCTCGCGCGCCAGTTCCCGGGTCGAGCGGCCGATCAGCTGGGGGATCTCCTTGGCGTCGAAGTTCACCAGTCCGCGTGCGACCGCCCGGCCCGTGCCGTCGCGCAGTTCCACGGGGTCGCCGGCGGTGAAATCGCCCTCGACGGCCGCGATCCCGGCCGGCAGCAGCGAGGTGCGGCGCTCGACGACCGCGCGTACGGCCCCGTCGTCGAGGGTGAGCGCGCCCTGCGGGGTGGAGGCGTGCTGGAGCCACAGCAGCCGGTCGGCGGACCGCTTGCCGGTGGGGTGGAAGTAGGTGCCCGTGTCACGGCCGCCGAGCGCGTCGGCCGCGTGGACGGCGCTGGTCAGGACCACGGGGATGCCCGCTCCGGTGGCGATCGAGGCCGCCTCGACCTTGGTCACCATGCCGCCGGTGCCCACGCCCGCCTTGCCGGCGCTGCCGATCTCCACGTGCGCGAGGTCGGCGGGACCGCGCACCTCCGCGATCCGCGAGGTGCCGGGCTTGCCGGGGTCCCCGTCGTACACACCGTCCACGTCCGACAGCAGGACCAGCAGATCCGCCCGTACGAGGTGGGCGACGAGGGCGGCGAGGCGGTCGTTGTCGCCGAAGCGGATCTCGTCCGTGGCGACGGTGTCGTTCTCGTTGACCACCGGCAGGGCGCCCATAGCGAGGAGCTTGTCCAGGGTGCGGGAGGCGTTGCGGTGGTGGGCGCGGCGGCTCATGTCGTCGGAGGTCAGGAGCACCTGGCCGACGCGGATGCCGTACCGGGCGCAGGAGGCCGTGTAGCGGGCCACCAGCAGGCCCTGGCCGACGCTGGCGGCGGCCTGCTGCCGGGCGAGGTCCTTGGGACGGCGGCGCAGGCCCAGCGGCGCGAGTCCGGCGGCGATGGCGCCGGACGAGACCAGCACGACCTCCCGCTCGCCCCCGCTGCGGGCCTTGGCGAGGACGTCCACCAGGGCGTCCACCCGGTCCGCGTCGAGGCCCCCGGACGCGGTCGTCAGCGACGAGGAGCCCACCTTGACGACGATCCGGTGCGCTTCCGCCACGCCCTGCCTTGCCGCTGACACGCCTATCCCCAATGCTCCGAACAGCCCGGTCTGTGTACTCCGCAATCTACGGGAGCGCGTGGACCGGCCGCGTCCTCATTTCGAGGGGCGGACGGCACCGGATCCCGACGGGGACCGCCCCGCTCCCGGGGCGGACCGTGGCCCTCCGTCTCTGAGCCCTTTATGAGGAGATGCCGAGACACCCCTCAAGGTTCCCTCAAGGTTCCCTGCGTTATGCCCGGCTTCCGGTGATTGTTCCCACCGAAGATTGCTCCCCGGCCTCCCTAGGTCATACGGTCAGGGATCGGCCTGCCTCAGGCCGCCCCCGGACTCACCCTCCCCCCTCCGTCGTCGCACCCTCCGCAGGAGCCCAGCCCGTGCCCTCCGCAGGCCTCGCACCCCGCCGCATCGCGCAGCTGTCAGCGCTGCTCGCGATGTTCGCGCTCTTCACGGCCCAGATCGTCTCCGCGCTGCTGCCGAACATCCCCCTGTTCGTCGCCGCCGGCGCGGCGGGCCTCGCCCTGGACACGTATCTCCAGTACCGGGATCCCGGGCTGCTCGCACCCCTGGGCAAGGTCCGCTTCGACGCGCTGGTCCGCCAGCTGATGCGCGACATGCTGCTCCTGGTGGGGCTGCTGCGCATCGACGGCCTGCCGTTGAGCGAGCAGGCCCCGCTCGTGGTCGGCCTCCTCGTCTTCTACGGAGTGCACTTCACCTGTCAGGCCGTCTCGGTACTGGTCCGCCGCACCCGGACGCTGCCGATCGTCACCCGTAACATCGACGCCTCCGAGCTGCGGCTGACCGCCGCCCCGCCGCGCATCCTGGCCCGCCGCCAGGCCCACCGGCTGCTGACCTTCTCCCTGCCGATCACGGCCGGCCTGGTCCTCACCGCGGCCACCCAGGACGCCACCTGGGGCGGCCTCGGCCTCGGTGCCTCCCTCACCCTGCTCGTCGCCGGTACCGCGTACCTGGCGACCTGGCTGCTGCCGAAGAAGCGCGCCAGGAGCGAGCAGCAGGTCATGGAGTGGCTGGACAAGTGGCTGGCCGACTACCGGCCGACCACCGCGATGTACTTCTCCGGCGGTACGACGTCGGCGTACCAGGCCAACATGTGGCTCTCCACGCTCGCCCGGCTGGAGAAGCCGCTGATCGTGCTGCGTGAGCGTTTCATGGTCCAGAAGATCGACGCGACGGACGTGCCGGTCATCTGCTTCCCGAAGGTCTCGACGATGTTCTCCCTGGAGACCTCGACGCTGAAGATGATGCTGCACCCGGCCAACGCCGCGAAGACCTCCCAGGTGCTGCGCATCCCCACGATCAAGCACGCCTTCATCAACCACGGCGAGAGCGACAAGCTGTCCTCCTGCAACCCGTACGCGAAGGCGTACGACGAGGTGTGGGTCGCCGGTCCCGCGGCGCGCGAGCGGTACGCGCTCGCCGACGTCGGCGTCGAGGACAAGGACATCGTCGAGGTCGGCCGTCCGCAGCTGGCGCCGATCCGCCCGTACGCGGGCCCGCCGACCGGCACGTACACGACCGTCCTCTACGCCCCCACCTGGGAAGGCTGGGACGGCAACCCCGGCAACACGTCGGTGGTCCTGGCCGGCGAGAACATCGTCCGGCAGCTCCTCGCCGACGACAAGGTCCGGCTGCTCTACAAGCCGCACCCGATGACCGGCTCGGTCGACCCGCGCGCGGGCGCCGCGAACGAGCGCATCAAGGCGATGATCCGCGAGGCCAACACCAAGCGCTCGGGCGCGCGGCCGGGCGCCGAGGCGGCGGCCGAACTCGCGCGCCGTACGGCCGAGTTGGACAAGCTCACCTCGACCTCCTTCCGTGCCAGCGCGGACGAGATGGAGCGGATGCTGCTGCAGGGCACGCCCAGCGGGGACCGTGAGGCGGCGATCGCCGAGGCGACGCTGGCCTGGGAGAAGGCGTACTGGGCGTCGTTCCCGGAGTGGGAGCACCTGATCGTCACCGAGGCGCGGCCCGCGATCTTCGCCTGCTTCAATGTGTCGGACCTGCTGATCAGCGATGTCTCGTCGGTGGTCTCGGACTGGCTGTCCAGCGAGAAGCCGTACTCGGTCGCCAATACGTCCGGACTGCCGGAGGCGGCGTTCCGGGCGGCCTTCCCGACGGTCTCCGCGGGTGTCGTCCTGACGCCGAAGGCGGGCGGTGTACCGGACCTTCTCGACTCGGTCCGCCACCCCGAGAAGGACCAGTTCACCAAGGCTCGCGCCGATCTCAAGGAGCAGTTGCTCGGTCCCTCCGACCCGCCGTCGCTCGTCCGCTTCGACCTCGCGGTGAAGGCGCTGTGCGCCGAGGCCGACGAGCGTCGGGTGCGGATGGGGTCCCGGCTCGTCGACGAGATGCCGTCGCCTCGGGAGGCGGGGGACGAGCTCACCGAGGGGGAGCCCAGCGAGGCGCTCCGCTAGGGAGCAGCCGAAGGGGCCCCGGGGATGTTCCCGGGGCCCCTTCTTGTTGTTCAGGTGTGAAGTGCGACGCCTGATAGCTCGGGGGGTGCGGTCGTGCGGCGGCTGCGGGTGCGTCGTGGCTGATCGCGCAGTTCCCCGCGCCCCTGACGGGGCCTCCGCCCCGGCCGGCACCAGCCCCGGGCGCCCAGGGAACCCCTAGAACGGCTCGAAGTCGTCGTACTCCTTCTGGATCTCGTCCCGCTCCGCCTGGCGGTCGCGGCGGCGCTGGACGGCCGGGCGGGGCTCCTCGAAGCGGTGGTCCTCGCCGCGGCGGCCGAGCATCTCCGCGCCGGCCATGACGGTCGGCTCCCAGTCGAAGACGACCGCGTTGTCCTCGGGGCCGATGGCGACGCCGTCGCCGGAGCGGGCGCCCGCCTTCATCAGCTCCTCCTCGACGCCGAGGCGGTTGAGGCGGTCGGCGAGGTAGCCCACGGCCTCGTCGTTGCTGAAGTCGGTCTGGCGGACCCAGCGCTCGGGCTTCTCGCCCCGGACGCGGAAGAGTCCGTCCTCCTCGCGCACGACCGTGAAGCCCGCGTCGTCGACGGCCTTGGGCCGGATGACGATCCGCGTCGCCTCCTCCTTCGGCTTGGCGGCACGCGCCCCGCCGACGAGGTCGGCGAGCGCGAAGGACAGCTCCTTCAGCCCCGTGTGGGCGACGGCGGACACCTCGAAGACCCGGTAGCCACGGGCCTCCAGGTCCGGCCGCACCATCTCGGCGAGGTCCTTGCCGTCGGGCACGTCGATCTTGTTGAGGACGACCATCCGGGGCCGCTTGTCGAGCCCGCCGTACTGCGCCAGCTCCTCCTCGATGATGTCGAGGTCGGAGACGGGGTCGCGGTCCGACTCCAGCGTCGCCGTGTCGAGGACGTGGACGAGGACGCTGCAGCGCTCGACGTGGCGCAGGAACTCAAGGCCGAGGCCCTTGCCCTGGCTGGCGCCCGGGATGAGGCCCGGGACGTCGGCGATCGTGTAGACCGTGTCGCCGGCCGTCACCACGCCCAGGTTCGGCACGAGGGTCGTGAACGGGTAGTCGGCGATCTTCGGCTTGGCGGCGCTCAGTACCGAGATCAGCGAGGACTTGCCCGCGCTCGGGTAGCCGACCAGCGCCACGTCGGCGACGGTCTTGAGCTCCAGGACGATGTCGCCCATGTCCCCGGGCACGCCGAGCAGCGCGAAGCCGGGCGCCTTGCGGCGGGCGGAGGCGAGGGCCGCGTTGCCGAGGCCGCCCCGGCCGCCCTGTGCGGCGACGAAGGAGGTGCCGTGGCCGACGAGGTCCGCGAGGACGTTGCCCTGCCGGTCCAGCACCACGGTGCCGTCCGGCACGGGCAGGACCAGGTCCTGCCCGTCCTTGCCCGAGCGGTTGCCACCCTCGCCGGGCTTGCCGTTGGTGGCCTTGCGGTGCGGGGAGTGGTGGTAGTCGAGGAGAGTCGTCACGGACTGGTCGACGGTCAGGATGACGTCGCCGCCCCGGCCGCCGTTGCCGCCGTCGGGGCCGCCGAGCGGCTTGAACTTCTCCCGGTGGACGGAGGCACAGCCGTGGCCTCCGTTACCCGCGGCGACATGCAGCTCGACGCGGTCCACGAAGGTGGTCATGGTGGGTGCCTCCAGATACGCGCTCCATACAAGCCGTAAGCCGTATACGCGCTGTGCGTGATGTTCGGGAATCTCTTACCTGTAACACGTCAAAGGCGGACCCGCTTCCCGTACGGAATCCCGTACGAGAAGTGAGGTCCGCCTCGACGAATCGCTCTACGGAAGCCTTGGTCGTGAGACCGGGCGAGTCAGCAGACTCAGGCGGCCGGAACGATGTTGACGACCTTGCGACCACGGCTGGTGCCGAACTCGACCGCACCGGCGTTCAGCGCGAACAGCGTGTCGTCCTTGCCGCGGCCGACACCCGAGCCCGGGTGGAAGTGCGTGCCGCGCTGGCGGACCAGGATCTCACCGGCGTTGACGAGCTGACCGCCGAAGCGCTTCACGCCGAGCCGCTGAGCGTTGGAGTCGCGACCGTTCCGGGTGGACGATGCGCCCTTCTTGTGTGCCATGTCTCCTCAGTCCCTTACTTCGCAGCCGCGGGGATCTCAGTGACCTTGATCGCCGTGTACTGCTGGCGGTGGCCCTGACGACGGCGGTAGCCGGTCTTGTTCTTGTAGCGAAGGATGTCGATCTTCACACCCTTGTGGTGGTCCACGACCTCGGCCTGGACCTTGATGCCGGCCAGCACCCACGGGTCGCTGGTCACAGCGTCGCCGTCGACAACGAGCAGGGTCGAGAGCTCGACCGTGTCGCCAACCTTGGCAGTGGAAATCTTGTCAACCTCAACGATGTCACCGACAGCAACCTTGTGCTGGCGGCCACCGCTGCGCACGATGGCGTACACGCGGATCTCACTCTCTCGCTCGGGAACGGCACCCCCGCAGTCCAGCCGCCCGACACGCGAGCGGCCTCTCCCACGGCGCCCGGCGCGCGCGGAAGGGAATGAGGTTTACGGGGATGTGGCGCGTCTATACCTACGGACACGCCGACGGTCAAGGTTACGGGGCTACGCCCGAAGGGGTCAAACCGAGCCCCTCCCCCGCACACACCGGTGCCCCCACCCGGTGGTGAAACCACCCGGCGGGGGCACCAGTTGGAGCGGACCGAGCGTCCGCCCGGTGGGGCTCAGCTCTCGTCGGTCGAAGCGGTGACCGTGGCCGACGACTGCTCGGCGGCCACCGTCTTCTTCGCGGCCGACTTCTTCGTCGCCGTCTTCTTGGCCGTGGCCTTCTTCGCGACCGTCTTCTTGGCCGCCGCCGTCTTCTTCGTGGCGGCCTTCTTCGCCGTGGCCTTCTTGGCCGTCTTGCGCGCCGCCGTCTTCTTGGCGGGCGCCTCGGTCCCGGTCTCGGTCTCCCCGGTCACGTCGGCGGCCGGAGCGGCCTCCTCGACCGGAGCCTCGGCCGTGCCCTCGGCGGAAGCCGACGGAACCACGACCACGGCCGCCTCGGCGGACGCGGTGGGCGCCGTCGCCTTGCGCACGGCACGCCGACGCGGACGGGCCGGAGCCGCGCTCTCGGCGGCGGCAGCCGCCTCGGGCTGCGCGACCGGCTCAGCGACCGGCTCAGCGGCCTCCTCGACCACGGGCTCGGCGACCGGCTCGGCCACCGTCACCACGGCCTCGTCCGCAGCGGCCCCGGCCGGCGCGCCCGCCGGAGCGGACACCTTCCGGGTCGCCCGGCGACGCGTACGGCCCTTCGGCGCGGCCTCCTCGGTGCTCGGCGCGGCGGCCGGCATCTCGACGACCGGGTCCTCCACCGCGACGGGCTCCGCCTCGGCGGCCTCCCGCGACTTCGGGGCACGGTCCTCGGAGACGGTGGCGGCCACGGCCTCGCGGGACTTCGGGGCACCCGAGGGGGCGGACGCCCGCCGGGTCGCGCGGCGACGCGAACGGCCGCGCCCGACCGCCGCCTCGGCCTCGGCGACGCTGCTGTACAGCTCCTCGTCGGGCTCGTACTCCGGAGAGGGCAGCGCCACGGGCTCGGCGACCTCGGCGGCCACCTCCGCCTCGACCAGCTCGGCCGACTCCGCCGGCTCGGCGGCCTCGATCACATGCTCGTGGTCGTGCTCGGCGCCACCGCGCCCGCGCTTGCGGCGCTTGCCGCCACCGCCGGTGGCGGTCGGCTGGTCCATGTGCACGATCACGCCGCGCCCGTTGCAGTGGACACAGGTCTCGGAGAAGGACTCCAGCAGGCCCTGCCCGACCCGTTTACGGGTCATCTGGACCAGGCCCAGCGAGGTGACCTCGGCGACCTGGTGCTTCGTACGGTCGCGTCCCAGGCACTCCAGGAGGCGCCGCAGCACCAGGTCCCGGTTGGACTCCAGGACCATGTCGATGAAGTCGATGACGACGATGCCGCCGAGGTCGCGCAGCCGCAGCTGGCGCACGATCTCCTCGGCCGCCTCCAGGTTGTTCCTGGTGACCGTCTCCTCCAGGTTGCCGCCCTGGCCGGTGAACTTACCGGTGTTGACGTCGACCACGATCATGGCCTCGGTCTTGTCGATCACCAGCGAACCACCGCTCGGCAGCCACACCTTGCGGTCCAGCGCCTTCATCAGCTGCTCGTCGATGCGGTACGTCGCGAAGACGTCGACCTCGGAGGTCCACTTCTGCAGCCGGTCGGCCAGGTCCGGCGCGACGTGCGAGACGTATCCGTGGATGGTCTCCCACGCCTCCTCGCCGCTGACGATGACCTTGGAGAAGTCCTCGTTGAAGATGTCGCGGACGACCCGGACGGTCATGTCCGGCTCGCCGTACAGCAGCGTCGGCGCGTTCGAACTGCCGCCGTTCTTCGCCTTCTTCTGGATGTCCTCCCACTGCGCCTGCAGTCGCTCGACGTCGCGGCGCAGCTCGTCCTCGCTCGCACCCTCGGCGGCGGTGCGCACGATGACGCCAGCGTCCTCGGGGACGATCTTCTTGAGGATGGTCTTCAGCCGGGCCCGCTCGGTGTCGGGCAGCTTGCGGCTGATCCCGGTCATCGACCCCTCGGGGACGTAGACCAGGTAACGGCCGGGCAGGGAGACCTGGCTGGTCAGACGCGCGCCCTTGTGCCCGATCGGGTCCTTGGTGACCTGGACGAGCACGGACTGGCCTGACTTGAGGGCGGACTCGATGCGGCGCGGCCCGTTGGCCATGCCCAGCGCCTCGAAGTTGACCTCACCGGCGTACAGGACGGCGTTGCGTCCCTTGCCGATGTCGATGAAGGCGGCCTCCATCGACGGCAGCACGTTCTGCACCTTGCCGAGGTAGACGTTGCCGACGTACGAGGTCGCCTGCTCCTTGTTGACGTAGTGCTCGACGAGCACGTTGTCCTCAAGGACGCCGATCTGGGTGCGCTCGCCGCTCTGGCGGACGACCATGACCCGCTCGACGGCCTCGCGGCGGGCGAGGAACTCGGCCTCGGTGATGATCGGGACGCGACGGCGGCCCTGCTCACGGCCTTCCCTGCGGCGCTGCTTCTTGGCCTCCAGACGGGTCGAGCCCTTGATGGACTGCACCTCGTCGGAGAACTCGGTCTCCTTGGCGCGCCGCTCGCGCGGCTCACGGACCTTGACGACCGTGCGCTCGGGGTCGTCGGGCGTCGCCTCGGCCTCGGTGCCCGAGTCGCCGGCGCGACGACGACGGCGACGGCGCCGACGGCTGCTGCTGGAGCCCGAACCGGAGTCCTCGCGCTCGTCGGCCTCGTCCTCGGCGTCCTCGTCGACCTGCTCGGCGGTGTCCTCGGCGTCCTGCGTGACCTGCTCGGCGGCGAGCTCGTCACCCTCGGCGTCGTCGGCCGACTCGCCCCGGCGACGGCGGCGGCCACCCCGGCGACGGCGACGCCGCGACCCGGTGGACTCCTCCTCGCCGTACTCGTCGCCCTCGGCGGCGTCCTCGGTGCCCTCCTCGGGCTCCTCGGGCTCCTCCGGCTCATCGGCCACCACGGTGGCGGCCACGGGCTGCTCGGGCTCGGCGGGCTCGCCCCGACGGCGACGGCGGCGGCGCGACCCGCCAGTGTTCTCCTCCTCGGCGAAACCGCCGAAGTCGGTGGTCTCGGCGGGCTCCTCGACCTCCACGGTCTCGGCGACCGCCTCGGCGGCGGCCTGTGCGGCGGCCCGCTCCGGGGTCTGGAACATCGGCTCGGTGAACACCGGCGCCTGGAACACGGCCACCGCGGGTCGCGACGGCCGCGACGGCGTGTCCTCCGCGGCCGGCGCGGCGGGCGCCGAGAAGCCGACGGCGGCCTTGCGCGCGGTCCGACGACGGGCACGGCGCGGCCCGGCGTCCTCCGCCTCGGCGGCGGGCTCCTGGGCGGCCCGGGCGGGCGCGGTCTCGGCGGCGGGGGTCTCGGTGACGGCCGTCCGCGCGGACTGCGGCGCGGTGGCCTCGGCGGCGACGGACTCGGCCGCCTCGACGGTCTCGCCCTCGGGCGCCCCGGCGGCCGTGGTCACCCGACGGGTGGCCCGACGACGGGCACGACGCGGCGCGGCCTCCTCGACGGCCTCCTCCACGGGCTCCTGAGCGGGCTCCCGCACGGCGACGGGGGCGGCTTCCACAGCCTCCGCCGGAGCCTCCACGGCCTCGGCGACCGGCTCACCGGCGGGCGCGGACACCCGCCGCGTTGCGCGACGGCGCGTACGGCCGGCGGGCGCCGCCTCCTCGACGGCGGCGGGTGCCTCGGCGGCGGGAACCTCGGCGGGGGCGACGGTCTCGGGCTCGGCCACGGCGGCACTCTCCCCGGCGTCCTTGGGCGCGCCGGTGGGGGCCGAAGCACGGCGGGTCGCACGACGACGCGTACGACCGGCGGGCGGGGCCTCCTCGACGGCGGGCGCCTCGGGGGCATCGACGGTGCTCTCGGCCACGGCGGTGGCGGCGGCCGGCACCACGGTCTCGACGACCTCGACGGCCTCGGTGTCCTTGGGCGCACCGGCGGGCGCGGAGGCGCGGCGGGTCGCACGACGGCGCGTACGACCGGCGGGGGCCTCCTCGGCGACGGCCGGTGCCTCGGCGGCCTCGGCCTCGTCGGCTTCCTCGTCCACCTCGGCATCCACGACGGCCTCAGGCGTCACAGCGGCCTCGTCCACCACGGCCGTCTCTTCAGCGGCCGCAGCCGCCGCGAGGTCCTCGGACTCGGCGGCCGGTATGGCCGGCGCGGTGGTCTCCGCGGCCTCTTCCGAGGCGGCGGACGGCGGTCCCGCGGGGCGGGACGCGGCACGGCGCCGACGGCGCGGCGGCAGGGTGTCGCTCGGTGTGTTGTTCTCGGAGCCCTGCTCGGGCTCTGCGGGTTCGATCGATTCGGGCATGCGGGCGTTTCTCCCGTCGGGCTCCCGGGCGCCGCACCCGGTCCGGCGTGGCCGGTGACGTCCGCGGCTCGCGTCGTACGCGACTGCCGCCGTCCGGGGCGCGGGCGCCGCACGGGAGCTTTCTGTGTCCTGTCTCGCCGGTTCCGTACGCCATGTTGCGTACGGCCTGGCGAAAGTCTTGTGGTCGGTGCGCTGCCCGACCCAGGTGGCTCCCGGATACGAGGGCGGCGCTACGGCGTTCGTCCCTACGCGGGGCCTACCGGCGCCGACGCCTTCGCGGCGGCAGCGGGTTCGGCCGTTGAGAGGGCCGGCGCTGCCTCGCGGTCGGGCGCGAGCGGGTCGGTCACCGTGCCGGTCTCTTCATCGAAAAGCCCCTGCGCCAGCCTGGTCACCGCTGCGGGGACCGGCGGCGCCAGGTCGGCCACGGCGCGGAGACCGGACAGGACGTCGTCGGGTCGTACGGCAGGCGTCACGTGCCGAACAACCAGCCGCAGTATCGCACAGGGCTGGTCCGTCGGCCCAGCAAGGGGCGCGGCGCCAGCCGCTCCAGTGGAGCCGACGCTCGCGGCGGGCTGTGGACTCGGCGTCTCAGAACCGGCGGGGCCGTCGCTTGCGTCCCGTCCGTCACCGCTGTCGAGATCGACGACAGCGGCCCTGGCGTCGAAGGTCCGTACGCCGTTCTTGGTCCTGCGCTGGACCTCGACGAGGTCCGCCGCTTTGAAGGCCTCGACCGCGCGCGCGGCGTCCGCCGGGTCCACGCCCTCCAGGCGCAGCTCCCACACGGAGGCCGTGAGCCGGTCGGCGAGCCCGGAGGTCCGGGCCTCGACCGCGTCGACGATGTCGAGCCCGGTGGGCAGCGACTCGTCGAGCAGGATCCTGAGCTTCTCGGGATCGCGCGCGTCGGTGAGCGCGATCTCCAGATATTCCGCCTCACTGCCCGTGCCGGTGGGTGCGGCATTGGCGTACGACACCTTCGGATGCGGCGTGAACCCCGCCGAGTACGCCATCGGCACCTCGGCACGGCGCAACGCACGCTCGAAGGCGCGCTGGAAGTCACGGTGGCTGGTGAACCGGAGGCGGCCGCGCTTGGTGTAACGCAGTCGGATGCGCTGCACCGCGGGTGCGGGCGGCGGGCCTTCGGGCTGTCGCTTGCCCAGTGTCGTTCAGTCCTTCGTGAGAGCGGTCGTACTTCTACCAAGAGTACGTGCCTCGGCGGCCCCCGGTTCCCGCCTGTGGACAGGCCGCGGCTCCGCCGGCTGTCCGAAGAGCGCCGACCGCACACCGGCGCGGGCCTGCCGGACGGACTCGCGGGCGGTGGCGAGGGCCTGCCGGGTGGTACGGCCCACAGCGCGCGCGACCTCCACGGCCGGCTTCCACACGACGTCCCGTACGAGGTGACCGGCGGGTGTGAGGACGGTCCGGTACACCCATCGCGTCGGCTCGACGAGGAGCCACCGGAAGAGGTTCGCCAGGAACCGTCCGACGGCGAGCGAGATCCACCCGGCCACCCGCCACGCGTGTCCGAGGGCGGCCCAGATCTCCCGCCCGACGACGGCGAGCGCCCGCCCGACCGGGGTCAGCACCCACCGCCACACGGCGAGCGCGGGCAGCACGAGCAGTACGCGCGAGGTCCAGTAGATGCCGAGCCAGAGTCCGGTGAAGATCATCCGTACGAGCCACACGGCACCCCGGGCCACCCACGCGATCGCGTGTCCCACGGGCGTCAGCACATACCGGTACAGCCATACGGCAGGGACGACCAGGAGGTACCGCACCAGCCAGGCCGCGGCCGTGAACAGCGCGACGGCGACGGCGGCGAGCCCGACCCCGACGCCCCTGGCCAGCCAGGCGAGGCCCCGCCCGAGCGGCGCCAACGTCCACCGGTACAGCCACCCGAGCCCGGCCCCCACACCACGGGCGGCCCAGACGATCCCGGCCCACACCCCGGTGGCCATCCACACCACTCCACGCCAGAGCCCCGTGGCCGCCCAGGCGATCGCGTGCCCCACGGGTGTCAGCGCGTACCGGTACACCCACACCACCGGTACGACCAGCAGCCGGTATCCGAGCCACCCGAGCCCCTGGGCGACCGGCACGACGACGTACCGCCACAACGCCACCCACGGCCACACGAAGACGGCCCTGCCGACCCACAGCGACGCCCGCCCCAACGGCCGCAGCACGGTGTCCCTCAGGAACCGCCCGACCACCACGAGCACGTCCCACACCATCCGCACCGGCACGACCAGCACGAGCACGACGATCCGCACGGGAACCCGGATCGCGACGGCGAGACAGCCCTCAGGTGTCTGCTGTCGCACAGGCATGTGCCCCGCCGGCGGCTGGGCAGTCGGTGCGTCGATCGGCTCGGCAGACGGTGCGACGGGCTGCGGAGCGGGCCTCTTCTCCAGGTCCATGACGACATAGACGCCGCAGCGGCCCGTACGGATCCATCCACACGTCTGCAAATCACGGCCTCGCGGTCTCGTGGGCTCTGCCGAGGCCGCTACCGTCTGCGCCCGGAAGCCCTGGTGGACTTGGTCGCCTTGGCGGACTTGACGGCCTTGGCCGACCTGCCGGACCGAGTCGCCTGGGGGCGGCGCACCACGGCGGACAGGTTCGGCCGGGAGGCGTGCGGTGCGGAGAACTCCCGGTTGATCTCGACCTGGCGGCGGATGCGCTCGGGCAGGTCCCGCATGGCCAGCAGACGGTCACAGGCCCGCAGAGCGGCGGCGTGGTCACCCACCCAGTGGGCGGTGATGGAGAACTCGAACAGCAGGCCCCACCGGTAGACCCAGGGCCTGGTGAAGAGCAGATCGTCCGGTGCGGGCCTGTCGACGACCTCGACGAGGAGGGCGTGCGCCATGTGGAAACGGCGCCGGATACGCAGGCGGGAGGCCAACTCGTAACAGGCTTCGAGCCTGCCGGGACGCGCCTCCCAGGCCCGGGAGAAGGTGTCCATGGCTCCCGGCCAGTCCCCCTCCCGCTCCGCCCGCAGGATCCCCGCTTCGAGCAGCGAGCAGTAGACCTCCTCGCCCCAGCCGCCCATCGCCGCACGCCGCTCGTACAGGGCGATCGCCTCCCGGGCGTGTCCCAGGTCGCGTTCGGTGTTGGCCAGGTAGAAGACGGTGCGGGGGTTGGCGGGGTCGCGTGCGAGTTCCCGCCGGAGCAGACGTGCGTCGCGTTCGAACTTGTCGCCGCGGCAGCCGCCGTCGGCGTGGTCCTCGATGACGATCGCGTCCAGGTTCTCCTGGACATCGGGCGCGTCGGTGCACGGGTATTCGTGGGTGACCCCTTCGTAGCGCCAGAGCAGATCGCCCCGCATCAGATGCTTGAAGCGGTGCTGGGTGCCGGGGGTGTCGTAGCGCAGCATGTACGAGGTGGCTGTCAGCCGGGGCAGCGGCGCGTCCTGGCGCAGTACGTGGTCGGCGTCGACGGTGAGCAGGAAGTCGGCTTTTCCCCGGGCGTGTTGGATGTTCCGCGTCCGGTTGTGCCCGAAGTCGACCCAGGTGTCCTGGCGCAGTTCGCCCGGGATGCCGTCCAGCGCCTCGCGGATCAGGTCCTGCGTACCGTCCGTCGAGCCGGTGTCGGAGATGACCCAGGTGTCGATCAGCGGGCGGACCGAGGCGAGACAGCGCTCGATCACCTGCGCCTCGTTCTTGACGATCATGCAGAGACAGAGGGTCTGCGGCTTCACGGCGTCACCGGTCCCGGGAAGTTGGAACGCTGCCGGAGCGGCTGCGTGACATACCTCCTCATATCTCACGAACGCCTTCTGACGGCGCCGAATTAGCCCACCCGTGACACCGGGTTAGGCCGACTTGATGATCTACGTCCCCGTCCGGGCCAGCGCGCTGGTCGGGTCGGTGGACAGGGGTGAGGCTCACGATCGAGTGAGGGGAAAAGCCCCAAACCGGTTGAAACAAGGAGCACATAGATGAGTCCTGAGCGCAGGACGATCTCGCTGATAGGCCCGCTGGCCCGTGACAGGATCACCAGGGTCAGCACGTTTGCCTCGCTCGCGCTGGTTGTGACAGCCGGACTGGCCGGCCCCGCCGCCGCGGCAACGAGAAGCGTGTCCGAGCACTCCACCATGACGAGGGCCGGCGACGACGAATGCCCTCCCGCCGACGAGCACGGCGAGCAGCACCACGAGGACAACGGACAGCATCAGGCCGACCACGACGGATCGTCGTCCGACTGGTACGACGAGGGAGACCAGGAGCGCACCTCGGCACTCGGTGGCAACGACGACCACTGCGAGGAGGGTCCCGGCGGTCCAGTCGGCCCCCCGGGAAAGACCGGCCCGACGGGTGCTACCGGCCCCAAGGGTGACGTAGGCCCCACCGGCCCCCAGGGCGACATCGGCCCTGTCGGCCCCCAGGGGGAAGTCGGCCCCGTCGGCCCCCAGGGTGAAGTCGGCCCCGCGGGCGACACCGGTGAGGTCGGACCCCAAGGCCCGGCAGGACCCCAAGGCCCGGCAGGCCCCGCAGGAGCAGACGGCGCCAAGGGAGACACCGGCGCCACCGGAGCCAAGGGAGACACCGGCGCCACCGGAGCCAAGGGAGACACGGGCGCCAAGGGAGACACGGGATCGCCGGGCGCCACGGGACCCGCCGGCCCCTGCTCCGACATCGACGCGGTGCAGGACTCGAAGAAGCGTGAGTTCCGGGTCGTACTGAGCAAGGGACGGGTCTTCGCGGGCATCCGCGACCTCCAGGGCAAGGGCCCTCACCCGTTCCTGTGGACCGACCTCACCACCCACCCCAACTTCCCTGCCGGTGGCCGTGATTCACAGGGTCGCTACGTCGGCTTCGCCTGCGGCGTCTCCGTGAACACCCACGCCCACGGCGGCGGCTATGGACACGGGCAGAAGGAAAAGGAAACGGGCAAGGAGCACGGCCAGAACACGGGCACGAACCACACCCAGGGCCACACCCAGGCAACCGGCCAGAACCAGAGCCAGGGCCACACCCAGGCAACCGGCCAGAACCAGAGCCAGGGCCACACCCAGGCAACGGGCCAGAGCCACAGCCAAGGGCAGACCCAGGGAACGGGCCAGAGCCACAGCCAAGGCCAGTCCCAGGGCCAGTCCCAGACCCAGGAAGCAAGTCAGAGCCAGAGCCAGGGCCACGCCCAGGACTACTCCCAGAGCACCAGCACCACCGGCCAGGACACGGGCAAGGACTACTCCCAGAGCACCAGCACCACCGGCCAGGACACGGGCAAGGACTACTCCCAGAGTTCCGGCCAGCAGCACGGTACGGACACGGGCAAGGACCACAGCACCGGAACCAGCTCCGGCACCGGCACCTCCAAGGACCACGGCGAGGACAAGGGTCAGCACAAGGGCGACCACGCGAGCACCGACAAGGGCCTCGTCAAGTTCAACGTCGTCACCACCGTGGGCCAGGTCTGGGAGACCACCTGCGTACCGGTCGACACGCAGCCTCACGCCACCCTGAACTGCGAGGACGCCCAGGGCAACCCGCGGCCCTGGTACAGGGTCGAGCTCCAGCCGTCGGACAACATCGTCAACGGCGGCTCCATCGTCACCCCCCGTGTGACCGGCCGCTAGCACAGGAGAAGGGGTGCCCGGAGACCGGCCGACGGCCCTCCGGACACCCCTCCCCCAGCGACTGTCTCAGCTGGTGGGCGCCGCCTGCTTCACCGACAGCGGGAGCAGCTTCCTGCCCGTCGGGCCGATCTGGATCTGGGTGTCCATCTGCGGGCAGACACCGCAGTCGAAGCACGGGGTCCAGCGGCAGTCCTCGACCTCGGTCTCGTCGAGGGCGTCCTGCCAGTCCTCCCAGAGCCAGTCCTTGTCGAGCCCGGAGTCCAGGTGGTCCCAGGGAAGGACCTCCTCGTAGGTGCGCTCGCGGGTGGTGTACCAGTCGACGTCGAGGCCGAAGTCGGCGAGGGCCTTGTCCGCGCACCTCATCCAGCGGTCGTAGGAGAAGTGCTCACGCCAGCCGTCGAAACGGCCGCCGTCCTCGTAGACCGCGCGGATGACGGAACCGATTCGGCGGTCGCCGCGGGACAGCAGGCCCTCGACGATGCCCGGCTTGCCGTCGTGGTAGCGGAAGCCGATGGAGCGGCCGTACTTCTTGTCGCCGCGGATCTTGTCGCGGAGCTTCTCGAGACGCGCGTCCGTCTCCTCGGCGGAGAGCTGCGGCGCCCACTGGAACGGTGTGTGCGGCTTGGGGACGAACCCGCCGATCGACACGGTGCAGCGGATGTCGTTCTGGCCGGAGACCTTGCGGCCCTCGGCGATCACCTTCATCGCCATGTCGGCGATCTGGAGGACGTCCTCGTCGGTCTCCGTCGGCAGGCCGCACATGAAGTACAGCTTCACCTGGCGCCAGCCGTTGCCGTAGGCGGTGGAGACGGTCCGGATCAGGTCCTCCTCCGAGACCATCTTGTTGATGACCTTGCGCATGCGCTCGGAGCCGCCCTCGGGCGCGAAGGTCAGACCCGAGCGCCGGCCGTTCCGCGTCAGTTCGTTCGCCAGGTCGACGTTGAAGGCGTCGACGCGGGTGGAGGGGAGGGACAGACCGATCTTGTCCTCCTCGTACCGGTCCGCGAGGCCCTTGGCGATGTCGCCGATCTCACTGTGGTCGGCGGAGGAGAGGGAGAGCAGACCGACCTCCTCGAAGCCGGTCGCCTTGAGGCCCTTCTCGACCATCTCGCCGATGCCCGTGATGGAACGCTCACGGACCGGGCGGGTGATCATGCCCGCCTGGCAGAAACGGCAGCCGCGGGTGCAGCCGCGGAAGATCTCCACCGACATCCGCTCGTGGACCGTCTCGGCGAGCGGCACGAGGGGCTGCTTGGGGTACGGCCACTCGTCCAGGTCCATGACGGTGTGCTTGGACACCCGCCACGGGACACCCGACCGGTTGGGTACGACACGGCCGATGCGGCCGTCCGCGAGGTACTCCACGTCGTAGAACGCCGGGATGTAGACGGAGCCGGTCCTCGCCAGGCGGAACAGGACCTCCTCGCGGCCACCGGGCCGGCCCTCCGCCTTCCACGCGCGGATGATCTCGGTCATGTCGAGCACGGCCTGCTCGCCGTCGCCGATGATCGCCGCGTCGATGAAGTCGGCGACCGGCTCGGGGTTGAACGCCGCGTGACCGCCGGCCAGCACGATCGGGTCGTCGAGCGTGCGGTCCTTGGACTCCAGGGGGATCCCGGCCAGGTCCAGCGCGGTCAGCATGTTCGTGTAGCCCAGCTCCGTGGAGAAGGACAGACCGAACACGTCGAAGGCCTTCACGGGGCGGTGGCTGTCGACGGTGAACTGGGGGACGCCGTGCTCCCGCATCAGCGCCTCCAGGTCCGGCCAGACGCTGTACGTACGCTCGGCCAGTACGCCCTCGCGCTCGTTGAGCACCTCGTAGAGGATCATGACGCCCTGGTTGGGCAGACCGACCTCGTACGCGTCCGGGTACATGAGCGCCCAGCGGACGTCGCTGGACTCCCAGGGCTTGACGGTGGAGTTGAGCTCACCGCCCACGTACTGGATCGGCTTCTGCACATGCGGGAGCAGGGCCTCGAGCTGTGGGAAGACCGACTGGACAGACATCGCGGGGGTTACCTTCGTGAGCTGACAGGGGTGACCATCTAGCGTAACGCCCCCGGAGTCACCCCTCGCACGCCCAGCCACCGGCGGCGCACGGCACGCCCGGCCGTCGGGAGGGTCAGAAGGGCATGCCGTCGCTGATCTTCGCCCAGGTCTCCGGCAGCGCGCCCTCCGCCAGCTCCGCCCGCCGTTCCTCCCTGCCGTACAGCAGCCCGTAGGTGAAGGCGCTCTCCCCCGGTGCCGCGTGGGCCTGGTGGGCGAGGTCGCGCAGGGCCTCGCGGGCCATCACGCTGTCCTGGTGGTCGCCGAGGAGGGTCTGCAGGGACTTCATGTCCTTGACCAGCGCCTTGGCCGGCTTGCCCAGCAGGGGGTGTGCCGCCTCGGCCGCGTAGCGGGTGCGCTTGGTCTTCTTGCGGGCCTCGTGCATGGCGAGGTCGCGGTCGGGGCCGGGCGGCTGTGCCAGGGCCTCCTCGACCAGGGCGGCCACCTTGTCGAAGTCCTTCTTGACCGCCTTGGTGATCACCTTCTCGGGATCGTCGCCGGCGGCCTTGAGCAGCGGCGGGTCCGCGAGTACGGCATCGAGGGACTCCAGCAGTTCCAGATACCGCTGTCCGTCCAACGCGTCGATCAGCTCGCTCCGGGGGCCGGTGCCGCCGTCCTTCTTCGACCAGGCGCGCAGCCGTGCGTGGACCGGGCCCGTGACGAGGCTCTCGGGGAGGGCGTCCAGCGCCTCGGTGAGCCGTTCCGTCAGGACCTCCTGGTCACGGTCGACGCCCAGCTCCCCCGCCAGCCACTTCAGCTCCTCGCCGATCGGGTCCGTGACGGCCCGGTCCAGCACCTTCCCGAACGACTTGAAGGTGCTGCGCAGCCGTCGCGTGGCGACCCGCATGCTGTGGACGGAGTCGAAGACGTCCCGGCGGACGGCGGGATCCAGTTCGATGATCGCGTCGCGCTGGGCGCGGATGTAGACGAGAACATGATCACCGGGGGTGACGGGCTCACCCGGCGCCCCGGCCGTGACCTGCTTCGCGCCCTTCTTCCCCTCCTGCTTCGCGCCCTGCTTCTTGTCCTTCTTCTTGCTCTTCCTCGGTGCCGTCTCCTGCAGCGCCCTGGCCAGCTTCGACGGCGACTCGGACGGCCGTACGCCCGCCTTGCGCAGCTTCTTGTCGACCTTGTCCAGGAAGGCGGGGTCGCCGTCGTCGGCGAGTTCCACCTCGATCTCGGACCACTGGGCCGTCCGCCCGTCCTCGGTGAGCCGCTCGGCGACCACGGCGTCCACGCTGACCTCGGCCAGGAGGGTGCCGTCCGCGTCGAGCAGGTCGCTGACATCGCGGGTGGAGAGGAGCCGGACCAGCGGGACCAGCTCGGCCCCGCGGACCCGGGAACGCACGAGCCCCGCGAGTTCGTCGGGCAGCGTGTCGGACAGCGAGGCGCGGATCTCGTCCCGTACGCCCGTGGAGACGGGGAGCTTCAGATGCCAGCCGGCGTCACTGCCCCCCGTGCGGCGGCGCAGGGTGATGGAGGCGGCGGCCAGGCGTTCGTCCGGGGTGTCGTAGTAGACGGCGTCCAGCTCCGCCACGCCCTTGTCTATGACGGTCGCGACCCCGGCCACCCCGGTGAGGTCCGGCAGGCCGCTCTCGTCGGACTCGTACTTCCGCTCGATCTCGCGCTTGGTGTCCGCCATAAAAAGAATCTAGTCCTACTTTGCCTTCCTGGGCAGCCCCGGCTTGTCGAGCGACCGACAACCGCCGTTTCCCTAGACGACACCCACCGCCACCGCTACGCCGACATCGGACGCTCCACTCGAATGGACTGCAGCAACCCCACCGCCACCCACACCGCGAACATCGACGATCCGCCGTACGACACGAACGGCAGGGGCAGCCCCGCCACCGGCATGATGCCGAGGGTCATCCCGATGTTCTCGAAGGACTGGAACGCGAACCAGGCGATGATGCCGCCGGCGACGATCGTGCCGTACAGCTCGGTGGTCTCGCGGGCGATCCGGCAGGCGCGCCACAGGACGACGCCCAGCAGCAGGATGATCAGCCCGGCGCCCACGAAGCCCAGCTCCTCCCCCGCCACCGTGAAGACGAAGTCGGTCTGCTGCTCCGGCACGAACTGCCCGGTGGTCTGCGAGCCCTTGAACAGCCCGGTGCCGAGCAGTCCGCCGGAGCCGATGGCGATCCGGGCCTGGTTGGTGTTGTAGCCGACGCCGGCCGGGTCGAGCTCGGGGTTGGCGAAGGCCGCGAAGCGGTTGATCTGGTACTCGTCGAGTACCCCGAGCTGCCAGACGGCGATCGCGCCCATCGCTCCGGTGCCGATGAGGCCCAGGACCCAGCGGTTGGACGCGCCCGAGGTGAGCAGCACACCCAGCACGATGACCACCATGACCATGACCGAGCCGAGGTCGGGCATGAGCAGCACGATCAGTATCGGGATGGCGGCGAGGCCCAGGGCCTGCACGACCGTGCGGTGGTCCGGGTGGGGTTTGTCGCCCGCGTCCACCCGGGCCGCCAGCAGCATCGCCATCCCCAGGATGATCGTGATCTTCACGAACTCGGACGGCTGGAGCGAGAAGCCGCCGCCGATGACGATCCACGCGTGGGCGCCGTTGATCGTCGCACCCAGCGGGGTCAGCACCAGCAGGATCAGCAGGACCGAGATGCCGTACAGGATGGGCACGGCCGTGCGCAGGGTGCGGTGGCCGAGCCAGACCGTGCCGATCATCAGGGCGAAGCCGATGCCGGTGTTGAGCAGGTGGCGGAAGAGGAAGTAGTACGGGTCACCCTGGTTGAGCTCGGTGCGGTTGCGGGTCGCCGAGTAGACGAGGGCCGCGCCGATCAGGGAGAGCGCGATGGCCGAGAACAGTATCGGCCAGTCGAGCCGGCGGGCGAGCGAGTCACGGGCGAACAGCCGGGTCCAGCCGGAGCGTTCGGGCCCGTACCCGGAGACGGAGAAGCTGTTGCCGGTCATACGGACGTCCTCCCCGAGAGCGCTCCGCCGGGGGTGCCGGGATACGCCGTCCTCGGTCGGCTGCGGCGTCGCGCCGCGCGGTTGCCGTTGCCGCCGCGCGTGCTGACGATCGCCGCCAGGTCGTTCAAGGACACCGGCTGGGCGAGCGGCCCGGCGGCCACCGTCTGCGCGGCCTCCGCGGCCTTCTCCTCCGCCGTCTTCTTCGGCGGGTAGTTCCCCAGCTTCGGGGCGTCGATCGAGCCGTCGGACTCGATCTTCGGCAGGCCCTTCTGCGGGGTCGCCAGCAGCGCCTTCCTCTTGTCGATCTTGCCGTCCTCGGAGACGCCGTACAGCGCGTTGTACAGCTTGCGCACGGCGGGGGCCGAGGCGCCGGAGCCCGTACCACCCTGGGAGATCGTCATGACGATCGAGTAGTCCTTGGTGTACGTGGCGAACCAGGAGGTCGTCTGCTTGCCGTAGACCTCGGCCGTACCCGTCTTGGCGTGCATCGGGATCTGCTCCTGCGGCCAGCCCTGGAAGCGCCAGGCGGCCGTACCGCGGGTCGCGACCCCTTCGAGGGCGTCGTCCATCTTGGCCAGCGTGGTCTTGTCTATCGGCAGCTTGCCGTGCGACTTGGGCGCGATCTCCCGCACGTTCTTGCCGTCGGCGCTGATGATGGCCTTGCCGACGGTGGGGTCGTAGAGGGTGCCGCCATTGGAGATGGCCCCGTAGATGGTGGCCATCTGGATGGGGGTGACGAGGGTGTCGCCCTGGCCGATGGAGTAGTTGACGGAGTCACCGGCGCGCATGCGGTTGCCTTCGAGGCAGTTCTCGTACGCGATCTGCTCGGCGTACGTGCCGCCCTTCTTGCCGTACTTGCACCAGGCGTCCTTGTTGGCCTTCCAGTAGTCCAGCTTCCACTTGCGGTCCGGGATGCGGCCGGTGACCTCGTTGGGCAGGTCGATGCCGGTCTCGGCGCCCAGGCCGAACTGGTGGGCGGTCTTGTAGAACCAGTCGTGGGCGCCCTTCTTGGGCTTGATGCCTCCGTCGCGCTTCCACTCCTCGTGGGAGAGGCGGTAGAAGACGGTGTCGCAGGAGACCTCCAGCGCCTTGCCGAGGCTGATGGCGCCGTACCCCTTGGACTCGAAGTTCTTGAAGACCTGGCCGCCGATCGAGTACGAACTGGAGCATTCGTAGGGGCCGTTGAAGGAGTAGCCGGCGTTCACCGCGGCGGCGGTCGGGACCACCTTGAAGATGGAGCCGGGGGCCGACTGGCCCTGGATCGCGCGGTTCAGCAGCGGGTAGTTGGACTTCTTGCCGGTGAGCTTGGCGTAGTCCTTGGCGGAGATGCCGCCGACCCAGGCGTTCGGGTCGTAGTCCGGGTTGGACGCCATGGCGACGACGCGGCCGGTCTTGGCCTCCATCACGACGACCGCGCCGGAGTCGGCCTTGTAGTTCGTCCCGGTGTTGCGGTCGTTCTGCTTGCGGGCTTCCTTCATCGCCTCGTTCAACTCGTACTCGGCGATGCGCTGGACGCGGGCGTCGACGCTGGTGACCAGGTTGGCGCCGGGCTGGGCGGGGTCGGCCTCGGCCTCACCGATGACGCGGCCGAGGTTGTCGACCTCGTACCGGGTGACGCCGGCCTTGCCGCGCAGCTCCTTGTCGTACTGGCGCTCCAGACCGGAGCGGCCGACCTGGTCGGAGCGCAGATACGGCGAGTCGGTGTCCTGGGCCTTGGTGATCTCCTCGTCGGTGACCGGCGAGAGATAGCCGAGCACCTGCGAGGTCTTGGAGCCGCCCGGGCTCGCGTACCGGCGGACGGCCTGGGGCTCGGCGGTGATGCCGGGGAAGTCCTCGGAGCGCTCGCGGATCTGCAGGGCCTGCTTGGCGGTGGCCTCGTCCGTGATGGGGATCGGCTGGTAGGGCGAGCCGTTCCAGCAGGGCTGGGGTGTCTCGGAGTCGCAGAGGCGGACCTTGTCCATGACGTCCTTGGGCGTCATGTCCAGGACGCCGGCGAGCTTGGTGAGGACGGCCTTGCCGTCGTCGTCCATCTTCAGCAGGTCCGTGCGGGAGGCGGAGACGACCAGCCGGGTCTCGTTGTCGGCGATGGGCACTCCGCGGGCGTCCAGGATCGAGCCGCGCACTGCGGGCTGCACGACCTGCTGGACGTGGTTGCCCGAGGCCTCCTTGGCGTAGGCGTCGCCCTCGCGGATCTGGAGATACCAGAGGCGGCCGCCGAGGGTGCCGAGGAGGGAGAAGACGAGGATCTGGATGATGATGAGCCGGATCTGGACCCTTGGGGTCCGCCCGGTCTCCGGGATGTTGGTCACTGCCTGTCTCCCCCTCTCAGTACGTGTACGGGTGGTGCGTGTGCGGGTGGTGCGCAGTGTGCTGGTACATGGGGTACACCGCTCGGCCGCGATCGGTTCCCACACCCGTCCCCGCATCCGCCCCAGGTGCCATCCGCCGGGTCATGTGCCGTGCCGTCACAGCCGCTTGACCCCCTTGATGCGTCCCGCCCGGGCCATCCGTGATCGCGCCGCCTTGATGCGGAGCCCCCCGCGCTGGTTGCCGATGCGCAGGCCGGTGCCGGAGGAGAGCCAGCCGGAGGAGACGTCGGACGCCTTGGCGCTGTTGGTCTCGGCGAGCGGGTCGTTCTCGGCGCGCCGGGCGAGCGCCATGACGCCGGGGACGACGAACGGCGCGAGCAGCAGGTCGTAGAGCGCGGCGGTGAACAGCAGGCTGGGCAGGCCGACATGGCGGGCCGCGGTGTCCCCGACGAGGGCGCCGACACCGGCGTAGAGGAGCGTCGAGCCGAGCGCGGCGACGACGACCACGGCCATCGGCCCGGTCGCCGACTTCAGGCGGCCGGTCTCGGGTTTGGCGAGGCCGGCCAGGTAGCCGATGACGCAGAGGACCAGGGCGTACCGTCCGGCGGCGTGGTCGGCGGGGGGCGCGAGGTCGGACAGCAGCCCGGCGCCGAAGCCGACGAGGGCGCCGCCGACATGGCCGTAGACCAGGGCGAGGCCGAGCACGGTGAGGAGCACCAGGTCCGGTACGGCGCCCGGGAGATGGAGTCTGGCGAGGACGCTCACCTGGATCACCAGGGCGACGATCACCAGGGTGGTGGAGAGCAGCATCCGGTTGAAGCGCATGAAGGGTTCAGCTCCTACTGTCCTACGTCCTACTGCTCTTGCGGCTGTCCGTCGGCGCCTTCGCCGGGTTCGTCCGCGCCCGGCGTGACCGTCACGGTCACGGTCGGGGTGGGCGTGGCCTTCGGCCTGGCGGGCAGGACGGTGTCGCGCGGGTCCTTGCGGGGTGCCTGGACGACGACACCGACGATGTCGAGCTGGGTGAAGGCCACGAACGGCCTGACGTAGATCGTGCGGGTGAGGTCGCCGCCGGAGGGGTCGACCTTGGAGACGAGGCCGACCGGGACGCCGGGCACGAACGGCTTGTCTGCCTGCGAGCCGAAGGTGACCAGGCGGTCGCCCGCCTTCACCTTGGCCTTGCCGTTGAGGAGTTCGACGCGCAGGGGACGGTCGCCCTGGCCGGAGGCGAAACCGAGTTCGTCGGTGGCCTCCATACGGGTGCCGACGGTGAAGTCGGGGTCGTTGGCGAGGAGCACGGTCGCGGTGTTCGGTCCGACGGTGGTGACGCGGCCGACGAGCCCGTCGCCGTTGAGGACGGTCATGTCGCGGGTGACGCCGTCGTTCGTGCCGATGTCGATGGTGACGGTCCAGGAGAAGCCCTGGGCCGCTCCTATGGCGATGACCTCGGCGCCCTTGATGCCGTACTGGCCGTTCGCGGCGGTCTTCAGCATCTTGTCGAGCTGTTCGACTCTGCTGCGGTTGCGGTCGTCGCTGCCGAGGGACGCCTTCAGTTCGGCGTTCTCCTTCTCCAGCGCGGCGAGGCGGTCGTGGCGGGAGCCGGAGTCGCGGACGGCGCTTATGGCGTTGCCGATGGGGTCGACGGCGGTCGACACGCCGTCCTCGATCGGGCCGAAGACGGTGGCTGCGGCATGTCGGGCACCGTCGACCGGTGAGTCCTCCCCGCCGCGGATATCCACCGTGATCAGCGCGAACGCGACGGCGATCAGCAGCACCAGGAGCAGCCGGCTCTCTCGTGTGTCCCTCACGTGCGGCGGCCGTGCCTTCCTCATAGGAATTCGACAGGAATTGGGGAATTCGGGTAGCCCCTGGGAATCCCGTGTCCGGGAACCGCAGGGGCGCTTTGTGGGAGCTTATGCCTCAATATCAACGATCCGCCGCACGAGAAGAGAACGTCCCGTACGGCGGAATCGAAGTCTTACGTCATCTACGGGGCTGGGCGTCGAGCACCTGCTGCAACGCCTCGAACTCCTCGACGCACTTGCCGGAACCGAGCGCCACGCTGTCCAGCGGGTCCTCGGCGATGTGGATCGGCATTCCGGTCTCACGGCGCAGCCGCTCGTCGAGACCACGGAGCAGGGCGCCACCGCCGGTCAGCACGATGCCACGGTCCATGATGTCGCCGGAGAGCTCCGGCGGGCACTTGTCGAGGGTCGTCTTGACGGCATCGACGATGGCGTTGACGGGTTCCTCGATCGCCTTCCGCACTTCCGCGGCGGAGATGACGACGGTCTTGGGCAGCCCGGACACCAGGTCCCGGCCGCGGATTTCGGTGTGCTCGTCAGCGTCGAGGTCGTACGCCGAACCGATCGTGATCTTGATCTGTTCGGCCGTCCGCTCACCGAGGAGGAGCGAGTACTCCTTCTTGATGTGCTGGATGATCGCGTTGTCCAACTCGTCGCCCGCGACGCGGATGGACTGGGCGGTGACGATGCCGCCGAGGGAGATGACCGCGACCTCCGTGGTGCCGCCGCCGATGTCCACCACCATGTTGCCGGTGGCCTCATGGACCGGCAGGCCGGAACCGATGGCCGCGGCCATGGGCTCCTCGATGATGTGCACCTGACGGGCGCCGGCCTGGGAGGAAGCCTCGATGACGGCGCGACGCTCGACACCGGTGATGCCGGACGGCACGCAGACGACGACCCGAGGACGGGCGAGATACCGCCGCTTGTGAATCTTCAGGATGAAGTAGCGGAGCATCCGCTCGGTGATCTCGAAGTCGGCGATGACACCGTCCTTCAGCGGACGTACGGCAACGATGTTGCCGGGCGTCCGCCCGATCATCTTCTTCGCCTCCGCGCCGACCGCGAGAATTCCACCGGTGTTGGTGTTGATCGCGACGACGGACGGCTCGTTCAGTACGATCCCACGACCCCTGACGTACACCAGCGTGTTGGCGGTCCCGAGGTCGACAGCCATGTCACGGCCGATGAACGACATTGAGTTCCCCATCAGGATTCGTCTGGCCTTCCCAAGCGGAGCGCTGACGGCTTTTGAGAGCCTTTCAGGGCTTTTCGGGTCGGCGAAGTGGGTGCTGTGACGTGAAGGCTTACATCGTAGTCTCGCCCGCACGAACACTGCGCGAGGGTCTTCGCCATTGTGGGCATGCGATGCGCCGCCTCGCCTGTGGAGACGGTCCATCGGGGGTGCACGTTCCCTCGATCGCCGCGCATATGCCGTTGTACGGCCGGATTTTCGGCGGGTTGGCTGGTCAGCCGGGTGTAGGCCGTGTGGGTGGTGGCCGTGTGTTGCCAGAAGAGTAAGGGCGGCGGGGGCGGGACCGATCACCGGCCCCCGCCATGAGGAACACGCGAGGAACGCGCGAGCGCCGCTACACGCGACCGGGGAAGAAGATCTTCAGCTCGCGCTCGGCCGACTCCTCGGAGTCCGACGCGTGGATCAGGTTCTCGCGCACGATGACGCCGTAGTCACCCCGGATGGAACCGGGCTGCGCGGCGATCGGGTCGGTCGGGCCGGCCAGCGCCCGCACACCCTCGATGACGCGCTCGCCCTCGACGATCAGCGCGACGACCGGCCCGGAGGCCATGAACTCGACGAGCGGCTCGTAGAACGGCTTGCCCTTGTGCTCGCCGTAGTGCTGCTCCAGCGTGTCCTGGTCCAGGGTCCGCAGCTCCAGCGCGGTGATCTGCCAGCCGGCCTTCCGCTCGATACGGCTGATGATCTCGCCTGTCAGGCCACGCCGAACGGCGTCGGGCTTGAGCAGGACGAGGGTGCGCTGGCTCACGGTGGTGACTCCTTCGTTTCACACGGGTGCGGAGCTCAGAGGCTACAGGGCGAGTCCGACAGGGTGTTACGCAGCGTCAGGATGCGTCAGGCCGCCCCGGCCGGGGATTCCCCCTGGGCCGCGAACCGTGCCTTCGCCTCGTCGACCTTCCGGCCGAAGTGGACCGAGGCCCACCACAGGGCGGCGAAGACCGCGCCCATGAAGAACATGGTCGGGACGTAGAAGCCCGAGAGGATCAGCGCGATCTGGAGAGCCCAGCCGAACTGGATGCCACCGGGCCGGGTGACGAGGCCGCACAGCAGGACGCACAGGAACATGGCGACACCGCTGACCGTCCAGACCGTCGACACGGTCAGATCCGGGTCCTTCATGGCGACCAGCCCGGCGAAGCCGATCACGAAGAACTCGCCGATCAGGGTCGAAGCACAGAGGGTACGCATCGTGGAACTCAGCCCTTCCCCAGCAGCAGCCGGGCCTCGCCGACGGTGATGACGGAACCGGTGACGAGGACGCCACCGCCCGCGAACTCGCCCTCCTCCTCGGCGAGCGTGATCGCCGCCTCCAGCGCGTCGGGCAGCCGCGGTTCGACCTGCACCCGCTCCTCGCCGAACACCTCGACCGCGATCCCGGCCAGCTCGTCCGCGTCCATCGCCCGATGGCTGGAGTTCTGCGTGATCACGACCTCGGCGAACAGCGGCTCGAAGGCCTCCAACAGCCCTCGTACGTTCTTGTCGCCGCTGGCCCCGACCACGCCGATCAGCCGGCTGAAGTCGAACGCCTCACTGACCGCCTCGGCCGTGGCCCGCGCGCCCGCCGGGTTGTGGGCGGCGTCCAGCACGATCGTCGGGGACCGCCGGACGACTTCGAGCCGCCCCGGGGAGGAGACCGCCGCGAAGGCCTTGCGGACCGTGTCCAGGTCGAGCGGCTCCGGGCGCTGCGCGCCGACGCCGAAGAACGCCTCGACCGCGGCGAGGGCCACGGCGGCGTTGTGCGCCTGGTACGGGCCGTGCAGCGGAAGGTAGACCTCGGGGTACTCCCCGCCCAGCCCTCGCAGGGTCAGCATCTGCCCGCCGACGGCGACCTGCCGCGAGACGACACCGAACTCCAGGCCCTCCCGGGCCACCGTCGCGTCGACCTCCACGGCCTTCTTCAGCATCACCTGCGCCGCGTCCACCGGCTGCTGCGCCAGGATCACGGTCGCGTCCTGCTTGACGATCCCGGCCTTCTCGACAGCGATCTCGGCTGGTGTCTCCCCGAGCCGGTCGGTGTGGTCGAGGTCGATGGGGGTGACGACGGCGACGTCCCCGTCGATGACGTTCGTGGCGTCCCAGGTGCCGCCCATGCCGACCTCGACGACGGCCACGTCCACGGGCGCGTCGGCGAAGGCGGCGTACGCCATGCCGGTCAGCACCTCGAAGAAGGAGAGCCGGTACTCCTGCTGGGAGTCGACCATCTCGATGTACGGCTTGATGTCCTCGTACGTCTCGATGAACCGCTCGGCGGAGACCGGGGCGCCGTCGAGGCTGATGCGCTCGGTGATCGACTGGACGTGCGGGGAGGTGTAGCGGCCGGTGCGCAGTTCGAAGGCGGCGAGGAGCGCCTCGATCATGCGGGCGGTGGAGGTCTTGCCGTTGGTGCCGGTGATGTGGATGGAGGGGTACGACCGCTGGGGCTCGCCCAGGAGGTCCATCAGCGCGGCGATCCGGGTGACCGAGGGCTCCAGCTTCGTCTCGCCCCAGCGGGTGGCCAGCTCCGTCTCGACCTCGCGCAGCGCCTTGTCGAGGGCCGGGTCGGCGGGCCGCGTCGGTACGTCGGCCTCCGGCGCGCCGCCCTGGGCACGCAGGGTACGGCTGCCGGCCTCGATCACCGCGAGATCGGGGTCGCGGTCGGTCTCGGCCGCGACGATCTCGTCGAAGGGGTCGACTGCGTCGGGCTGCTCACTGCGGTCGTACGGGGGCTCACTCACGGGGTCAGTCTACGAGTAGGGCTTCGCTGAACCGGGGGCGCCTCATGGCTCGGGGGTGCGCGTTGTACGGCGACCGCGGGTGGTGTGTGGCTGGTCGCGCAGTTCCCCGCGCCCCTTGAGTACCCGGTGGTCGCCAGGTGCCCTGCCTCACCTCCTGCGGGCAGTCGTGCCGCTGGGGCGGCACGGGTGGGCGCGGCGGCACCCGGCAAGCGCCGGTGAGTGAAATTCCGCCGGTCAGCCGAAAGCCCCGGTGCCTGATCAGCACCGGGGCCCTCATCCGCGTACGGCTACGCCTTCGGCAACCGCTCCAGCTGGGCGGCGATCCGGGCGATGTCCTCGTCGGCCTTGGTGAGGCGCCCTCGGATCTTGTCGACGACCTGGTCCGGGGCCTTCGCGAGGAACGCCTCGTTGCCGAGCTTGGCCGTGGCCTGGGCCTTCTCCTTCTCGGCCGCCGCGAGGTCCTTCGCGAGGCGCTTGCGCTCGGCGGCGACGTCGATGACTCCGGAGAGGTCGAGGGCGACCTCGGCACCCGCCACCGGCAGGGTCGCGGTGGCCGAGAAGCCCTCGCCCTCCGGCTGGAGACGCAGGAGCTGACGGATCGCGGCCTCGTGCGGGGCCAGGACCGTACCGTCGAGCGTCAGGCGGGCCGGAACGCGCTGGCCGGGCTGGAGGCCCTGGTCGGCGCGGAAGCGGCGGACCTCGGTGACGACCTGCTGGACCAGCTCGATCTCCCGTTCGGCGGCGTCGTCGCGGAAGCCGCTGTCCTTGGGCCAGTCGGCGATGACGAGGGACTCGCCGCCGGTCAGCGTCGTCCACAGGGTGTCCGTGACGAACGGGATGACCGGGTGGAGGAGCCGCAGCGTGACGTCGAGGACCTCGCCCAGGACGCGCTGGCTGACCTCGGCCGCCTCGCCGCCCGCCTGGAACGTCGTCTTGGACAGCTCGACGTACCAGTCGAAGACCTCGTCCCACGCGAAGTGGAACAAGGCGTCGCTGAGCTTGGCGAACTGGAAGTCCTCGTAGTACGCGTCGACCTGCTCGACCGTCTCGTTGAGACGGGCGAGGATCCAGCGGTCGGTCGCCGAGAGCTTCGAGGCCTCCGGCAGCGGGCCCGCCACCGTCGCGCCGTTCATCAGTGCGAAGCGGGTCGCGTTCCAGATCTTGTTGGCGAAGTTGCGGGAGGCCTGGACCCAGTCCTCGCCGATGGGGACGTCGGTGCCCGGGTTGGCGCCGCGCGCGAGGGTGAAGCGGAGCGCGTCGGAGCCGTACTTGTCCATCCAGTCGAGCGGGTCGACGACGTTGCCGAAGGACTTCGACATCTTCTTGCCGCGCTCGTCGCGGACCAGGCCGGTCAGCGCGATGGTCTTGAAGGGGACCTCGCCGTCCATCGCGTACAGGCCGAACATCATCATCCGGGCGACCCAGAAGAAGATGATGTCGTGGCCGGTGAGCAGGACGTCGGTGGAGTAGAACTTCCGCAGGTCCTCGGTCTGTTCGGGCCAGCCGAGCGTGGAGAACGGCCACAGGCCGGAGGAGAACCAGGTGTCCAGGACGTCGGTGTCCTGGGTCCAGCCCTCCGCCTCCGTGCCGGGCGGCTGCTCGTCGGGGCCCACGCAGACCGTCTCGCCGTTCGGGCCGTACCAGACCGGGATGCGGTGGCCCCACCAGAGCTGGCGCGAGATGCACCAGTCGTACATGTTGTCGACCCAGTCGAAGTAGCGCTTCGACATGTCCTCGGGGTGGATCTTGACCCGGCCGTCGCGGACCGCGTCACCGGCGGCCTGGGCCAGGGGCCCGACCTTGACCCACCACTGCATGGACAGCCGGGGCTCGACCGTGGTCTTGCAGCGCGAGCAGTGGCCGACGGAGTGGGTGTACGGGCGCTTCTCGGCGACGATCCGGCCCTGCGAGCGCAGCGCGCCGACGACGGCGGAGCGGGCCTCGAAGCGGTCCTGGCCGAGGAAGGGGCCGTGGACGGTGATGACACCGTGCTCGTCCATGATCGTCATGGACGGCAGGTCGTGGCGCTGGCCGATCGCGAAGTCGTTCGGGTCGTGCGCCGGGGTCACCTTGACCGCGCCCGTGCCGAACTCCGGGTCGACGTGGGTGTCGGCGACGACCGGGATGGAGCGGTCGGTCAGCGGGAGCTTGATCAGCTTGCCGATGAGGTGCTGGTACCGCTCGTCGTCCGGGTGGACGGCGACGGCGGTGTCGCCGAGCATCGTCTCCGCGCGCGTGGTGGCGACGACGAGGCTGTCCTCCCCCTCGCCGTACCGGATGGAGACCAGCTCGCCGGCGTCCTCCTGGTGCTCGACCTCGATGTCGGAGATCGCGGTGAGACAGCGGGGACACCAGTTGATGATGCGCTCGGCGCGGTAGATCAGCTCGTCATCGTAGAGCCGCTTGAAGATGGTCTGGACGGCCTTGGACAGCCCTTCGTCCATGGTGAACCGCTCACGGTCCCAGTCCACTCCGTCGCCCAGCCGACGCATCTGGCCGAGGATCTTGCCGCCGTACTCCTCCTTCCACTGCCAGACGCGCTCGACGAACTCCTCACGCCCCAAGTCGTGGCGGGACTTGCCCTCTTCGGCGAGCTGCTGCTCGACCTTGTTCTGGGTGGCGATGCCAGCGTGGTCCATGCCGGGGAGCCACAGGGACTCGTAACCCTGCATGCGCTTACGGCGGGTGAGGGCGTCCATGAGGGTGTGCTGGAAGGCGTGCCCGAGGTGCAGGCTGCCCGTGACGTTCGGCGGCGGGATGACGATGGTGTACGCGGGCTTGTCGCTCTTCGCGTCGGCCGCGAAGTAACCGCGCTCTACCCAGCGCTCGTACAGCGTCCCCTCTACATCGGCCGGCGCGTACTGGGTCGGCAGATCGGTGGCGGGCGCTGGAGGCTGCTGCTGAGCGTTCTCGGTCACCCGCTCAGTTTAGGGGTGTTACGGGGTGGTCCCGAAACCCGATTGTTCGGTAACGGTGTGCACCCCGGTGCGCGGAGGCCATCGAGATTGCGCCAGGATGTCAGGAACACATAAGCATTCTGGAGGGGAACCCAGAGCATGAGTCACAACCAGCCGGGCCCGTACGGCGGGCAGCCCCAGCAGCCCGGACCGTACGGTCAGCCGGGCCCCTACGGCCAGCAGCCGCCGCAGGCCGCCCCCCAGCCCGGCTACGGCTACCCGCAGCAGGCGCCTCCGCAGCAGCCGGGTTACGGGTACCCCCAGCAGGCCCCCCAGGGCGTCCCGCCCCAGACGCCGCCCTACGGCCAGCAGCAGGCCCCGTACGGCCAGCAGCCCTACCCGACCGTGCCCCAGCCGCCGGTCCCCTCCGGCGGTGGCGGCAAGAAGGTCGGCATCATCCTGGGCGCGGTCGCCGTCGTGGCGGCGGTGGCGGTGGGCGCGTACTTCGTCCTCGGCGGGGGTGGTGGCGGGGACATCGCGGATGACGGGCCGCACAAGCTGACCACGCCGGAGACCGTCGTCGACGGGCAGTACAAGAAGGGCGAGGACGGCGGCAGCAGCGGGATGACCGACAAGGAGATCAAGCAGACGGAGGACTGGGGTGTGCAGAACCCCAAGGACGTCCGCTCGACCTACACGTCGGGTGAGGGCATCACCGCCAAGAACCTGACGTTCTCCGGGGTGTACGGCACGATCGACGACCCGGAGAAGGTCATCGACTCGATGTTCGCCAGCATGAAGGCGGAATCCGAGAAGGGTTCCGACTCCGACGGCAAACTCGTGGGCAGCCCCGAGGAGGTCACACCCGAGGGCTTCGAGAACGGCATCATGAAGTGCCAGGAGAGCCAGGGCTCCGAAGGCGGCAAGACCATGACGCTGCCGGTGTGCATCTGGGGTGACCACAGCACGGTCGCCTACGTGATCTCCATCGACATGGCCGCGATGGCGGCCGGGAAGAGCTCGACGATCGACGAGGCGGCCGAGTTGGCGGCCAAGCTGCGCAACGACGTGCGCGTCGAGGCCTGACGCTCTCCCTCAACCACGAAGGGGCCCCGGTCTGTTGACCGGGGCCCCTTTCGATGTCCGTGTACCGCCGCCGGCTTACGCCGTCTTCTGCTCCCCCGGCCCCCGCCCCCGCGCGTCACGCGGGATGAGCGTCGGGTTGACGTTGGAGCGGACCACGTCGGCGTTGATGACTACTCGGGCCACGTCCTTGCGGGACGGGACCTCGTACATGACCGACATGAGGACTTCCTCCATGATGGCGCGCAGGCCTCGCGCGCCGGTCTGGCGGAGGATGGCCTGGTCGGCGATGGCTTCGAGGGCCTCGCGTTCGAAGTCCAGTTCCACGCCGTCGAGTTCGAAGAGGCGCTGGTACTGCTTCACCAGCGCGTTGCGGGGCTCGATGAGGATCTGGAGGAGGGCTTCACGGTCCAGGTTGTGGACCGAGGTGATGACCGGGAGGCGGCCGATGAACTCCGGGATCATGCCGAACTTGACCAGGTCCTCCGGCATGACGGCCTCGAACTGGTCCTTGGACTCCAGCTCGCGCTTGGAGCGGATCGTGGCGCCGAAGCCGATGCCCTTGGCACCCGCCCTCGACTCGATGATCTTCTCCAGGCCCGAGAAGGCACCGCCCACGATGAACAGGACGTTCGTCGTGTCGATCTGGATGAACTCCTGGTGGGGGTGCTTGCGGCCGCCCTGCGGGGGGACCGAGGCGGTCGTGCCTTCCAGGATCTTCAGCAGGGCCTGCTGGACGCCCTCGCCCGACACGTCGCGGGTGATGGAAGGGTTTTCACTCTTCCTCGCGACCTTGTCGATCTCGTCGATGTAGATGATGCCCGTCTCGGCCTTCTTGACGTCGTAGTCCGCCGCCTGGATCAGCTTCAGCAGGATGTTCTCGACGTCCTCGCCGACATAGCCGGCCTCCGTCAGCGCCGTCGCGTCCGCGATCGCGAACGGGACGTTCAGCATGCGCGCGAGGGTCTGGGCGAGGAGGGTCTTGCCCGAGCCCGTGGGGCCCAGCAGGAGGATGTTGGACTTCGCCAACTCGATGGCGTCCTCACGGCTTTGACCGCCGCCGTTCTCACCGGCCTGGACGCGCTTGTAGTGGTTGTAGACGGCTACGGAGAGCGCCTTCTTGGCCGCCTCCTGGCCGACGACGTACCCCTCCAGGAACTCGTAGATCTCGCGGGGCTTCGGGAGTTCCTCCCAGCGGACCTCGCTCGTCTCGGCGAGTTCCTCCTCGATGATCTCGTTGCAGAGGTCGATGCACTCGTCGCAGATGTACACACCGGGCCCTGCGATGAGCTTCTTGACCTGCTTCTGGCTCTTGCCGCAGAACGAGCACTTGAGCAGATCGCCGCCGTCACCGATGCGTGCCACGGTGTGCTTCCCCTTCGCCATGGGAGACGCCTGGACCATTGAAATCCAGCGGCTCCTGGTGCTGCCTTATGTCGACGGTACCTTGCCGGGCCCCCCGTTCGGGCCCCCCTTGGCACGGTTCGCTTTGTCGTGCACCTTGTCGTGCACTGGGTCAAACGGTGCCAACCATGCCAAGGGGCGGCAGACAATACAGCCTTTCCGCCGTCAGCGGACGTCCGCGTTGTTCATCTTCCGCGTGGAGATGATCTGGTCGATCAGGCCGTACGCCAGCGCGTCCTCGGCCGTGAGGATCTTGTCGCGCTCGATGTCCTCGCGGATCTTCTCGATCGGCGTGGTGGAGTGCTTGGCCAGCATGTCCTCCAGCTGCCCACGCATCCGGAGGATCTCGTTGGCGGCGATCTCCAGGTCGGAGACCTGACCGCGGCCCGTCTCGCTGTACGGCTGGTGGATCAGGACGCGGGCGTTCGGCAGCGCCATGCGCTTGCCCGGCGTACCGGCGGCCAGCAGGATCGCGGCGGCGGAGGCCGCCTGGCCCATGCAGACCGTCTGGATGTCGGGCTTCACGAACTGCATCGTGTCGTAGATCGCGGTGAGCGCCGTGAAGGAGCCGCCGGGGCTGTTGATGTAGACCGAGATGTCCCGGTCGGGGTCCATCGACTCCAGGCACAGCAGCTGCGCCATGACGTCGTTGGCGGAGGCGTCGTCGATCTGCACCCCGAGGAAGATCACCCGCTCCTCGAAGAGCTTCGCGTACGGGTCGTACTCACGGATGCCCTGCGAGGTGCGCTCGACGAAGCGCGGGATGACATAACGGGACTCGGCCGTCGGGCCCGAGTACTGAGAGCTTGCGCCGTCGTGGAGGCGGCTGCCGGCGAAGTCGTTCACTGTGGTCTCCTGGGAGCCTGAGAGGGGCTGTGGCGGTCGGCTGGGGGCTTTACGGGGGTGCGAGTGCCGGCGGGTGCCGTCACTACTGCCCTGCCCCGGTGCCGCCGCCGCCCGGCATACCGGCGGCCGTGGGGATCACGTCGTCGATGAGGCCGTACTCCTTGGCCTCGAAGGCGTCGAACCAGCGGTCACGGTCCGAGTCACGGGTGACCTGCTCGACCGACTGACCGGTGTGCTGGGAGGTCAGCTCGGCCATGCGCCTCTTGGTGTGCAGCAGCCGCTCCGCGTGGATCTTGATGTCCGAGGCCGAACCGGCCAGGCCGGCGGAGGGCTGGTGGATCAGGATCTCGGCGTTCGGCAGGGCGAAACGCTTGCCGGGGGTGCCCGCGCTCAGCAGGAACTGGCCCATCGAGGCCGCGAGGCCCATCGCGATGGTCACCACGTCGTTCTTGATGAACTGCATCGTGTCGTAGATCGCCATGCCGGCCGTGATCGATCCGCCGGGGCTGTTGATGTAGAGGTAGATGTCCTTGTCGGGGTCGGCGGCAAGGAGCAGCAACTGTGCGGTGATCTTGTTGGCAATGTCGTCGTCGACCGGCTGGCCGAGGAAGATGATCCGCTCGCCAAGCAGCCGGTTGTAGACCTGGTCGCCGAGGCCACCACCGATGGAAGGCTCGCCGGCGGCATAGGGCATCAGATTCGTCACGTATCCACCTGCTCGTCTTACGACGGCGCCGGGCCGTCTTCACGTTTCCCTTCCGGGGGCCGAGCCTTTGCCGACAGCCCAGCCCTCGTATTCATGGACCCTAACGCGGTGGCTCCGCCGGTGAATCCCGCAGAGGGAACTGTTCGCTGTCAGCGCATGTGCTCCGCTGGGCTGAGCAGGGGTGCCCGGTCGCCACCGGGCCGCCTCAGGGGCGCGGGGAACTGCGCGGCCGGCCGTCCACAGGCCGCGGACGCGTCTGCCACGCGAGGGGTGTCGGCGCGTGCGGCTCGTAGGGGGCCGGTCGCGCGGTTCCCCGCGCCCCTGGGTAGGCCGACGGGCCCCTGGGTCACGAGTGATCCAGGGGCCCGTCGTAAGCCATCCACCGCCTAGCGGGGTGGTCAGGCCTCGTTCTTCTCCTCGGCGGCGGCCTCCGGGGCCTCCTCGGCGGCCTCGGCGGCAGCCGGGGTCTCCTCGGTGGTCTCGTCCTCCTCGTCGTCCAGGTCGACGATCTCGCCGTTGGTGTCCTTCACGGTGGAGGACTCGACGACGAGGGCCAGGGCCTTGCCGCGGGCGACCTCGCCGACCAGGAGCTGGACCTGGTTGTTCTGGACGACGGCCTGGGCGAACTGGTCCGGGGACATGCCCGAGGAGGCCGCACGGCGCATGAGGTGCTCGGTGAGCTCCTCCTGGTTGACGTTCAGCTTCTCCTTGGCGACCAGCTCGTCGAGGACGAACTGGGTCTTGATGCCCTTGACGGCCGCTTCCTTGGTCTCGGCCTCGAACTCCTCGACCGTCTTGCCCTGGATCTCGAGGTACTTCTCGAGGTCGAGACCCATCTGGCCGAGCTGGTGGTGCTCCAGGTTGTGCTTGCGGGTGTTGATCTCGTCCTCGAGGAGCTTCTCGGGGACGGGCACCTCGACGATCTCCAGGAGCTTCTCGAGGACGCGCTCCTGGGCCTGCGTGGCCTGGTCGTACTGCTTCATGTTCTCCAGGCGCTTGCGGCTGTCCGCCTGGAGCTCCTCGAGGGTGTCGAACTCCGAGGCGAGCTGGGCGAACTCGTCGTCCAGGGCCGGCAGTTCACGGGCGGCGACCTGGGTGACCTTGACGGTGACCTCGGCCTCCTTGCCGGCCGCCGAGCCGCCCTTGAGCTCGGAGGTGAAGGTGGCCTCGCCACCGGCCTCCAGGCCCTTCACGGCGTCGTCGATGCCGTCCAGCAGCTCACCGGAGCCGATGGTGTAGGAGACGCCGTCGGCGACGCCGTCCTCCAGGATCTCGCCGTCGACCTTGGCCTCCAGGTCGATCGTCACGACGTCGCCGTCCTCGGCGGCACGCTCGACCGGGGAGGTGGAGGCGAAGCGCTCGCGCAGCTGCTCGACCGCCTTCTCGATGTCCTCTTCGGTGACCTCGACGGCGTCGACCTCGACCTCGATGCCGGAGTAGTCCGGGATCTCGATGGTCGGGCGGACGTCGACCTCGGCGGTGAAGTTCAGCGTCTCGCCGTCCTTCAGCTCCGTGATGTCGACCTCGGGCTGGCCCAGGACGTTGAGCTCGGCCTCGTTGACCGCGTCGGTGTAGAACTTCGGAAGCGCGTCGTTGACCGCCTCCTCCAGGACCGCACCGCGGCCGAACCGCTGGTCGATGACGCGGGCCGGGATCTTGCCCTTGCGGAAGCCCTTCACCGTGACCTGCTGGTTGATCTTCTTGTACGCCGCGTCGAGGCTGTCCTTGAGCTCCTCGAAGGGCACCTCGATGCTGAGCCGAACCCGGGTCGGGTTCAGGGTCTCCACGGCGCTCTTCACGGTTCGGTCTCCTTGGGGGCTGACTTCTTGGGGTTCTGCCGATGTCCCCCGCCGGGTACGGCGGGGCTTCGGCAAGATTCGCGGCCCTTGAGGGACGTCAGAGTGCAGACACACGGGCGCGCAGCTTGCATAGTAACCGCAGGCGGTACACGCCCCAAAAGGTGATCTCGCCGGTGGCGCTCGTGCCGTACCGGCGCGGTGGTCGGGGTGGCGGGATTTGAACCCACGGCCTTCCGCTCCCAAAGCGGACGCGCTACCAAGCTGCGCCACACCCCGTCTGGTGCGACACGTAGGGTACATGCCCGCAGGCCATGCGGTTGCCGCATTTACCGAGTGCGCGGGGGCGTGCGACGGCGGGCGACGGGCGCGGTCGGGAAGGGGTGTGCGGCGGGGGCACCCGACCCGCTACGATGCCTTCTGTGCCGCGGTCGTCCAACCTGCGGCGCGAGCTGTGCGGGCGTAGCTCAATGGTAGAGCCCTAGTCTTCCAAACTAGCTACGCGGGTTCGATTCCCGTCGCCCGCTCCATACGACTCAGGGCCAGGTCAGAGGATCACTCCTCCGCCTGGCCCTGATCGCTTTCGGGGGTCCCGATCAGCCCGCCGTGTCCCCCTCGTGCCCCTTGGGCTTTCGATCTTGCTTCTTCTTGGCCTTCCGGATCTTCTTCCGCGCCTTGTTGACGAGCCCGCTCACGGCATCGGCGATCAGCCGGTCACGGTCGGCGCGGGCGGTGCTGTGACCCATCCGCGACATCAGCTCACGCGTGCTCGCGCCGGTCGACGCGGCGAGGGTGTTCCCCGTGTGGCGGAGGTCATGGAAGTGGAGCCCCTTGATCCCGGCATCCGAACACGCCTTGCGCCACAGCCGGTTGAAGTGGTTACGGCGCGGAGTGGCCCCCTTGGCTCCGACGAACACCCGACCGTCAGCACCGCGTTCGGCGTACAGCTCCAGGTGTACGCGGAGGTCGGGGACGATCGCTGCCGGGATCGCCACCGTGCGCTTGCCGGCCGCGCTCTTGGGTGCCTTGATCTCCCGCTGGCCGTTGTTCAGTTCGGCCACCGCACGGCGGACTCGCACGGCAGCGTGGTCGAGGTCGATGTCCCGGCGGTGCAGCCGGATCAGTTCGCCCCACCGCAGGCCGACGCTGCGCGACTTGGCCGATCGAAGCGCTGTCGTCTAGCCGAGCTGTTACAGGTTTCTCTACCTCATCAAGCCCCGGCTGCGCTCGGCTCCGCCGGGCGCGCTTCCCGGCTCTGGCCGCGCCCGCGCTCCTACCTTCGGCCCGCTCGGCGCCGCCGACGCCGACGCGCGCCCACAGGTGGATAGGGCCGAGGGCCATGAGCCGATCACCGTGCAGAGCAGCCACGCTACGAACAAGCCTCCGGCGGGGGCGCTCAGGCTCCGAGATGGCAGGGGGCCGTTCGCGAGTGCCGGCGGTGAGTGGCTGGTGCGGGGGCTCCCATCCCGTCTGCCGTCGACCCAGGCAGAGCCGAACAGACGCGGCCCAGGGCGTCAAGGTCGTTCGTACAGTGGTGGGCGATGTCAGGTCAGAGGCGCGCCTAACCTCTTGGCCATCAGTTAGCCACCTGTTTTACTTCCCGCATGGTTACGGGCGTGATTACGGGGCTCTGGGTCTTCGTTGGCTCCGTGATCGGGACGATACTCGTGGCACGGCGAGCGCGGCGGACAGCTGCTCGGGCCGAAGTAGGGGAAGCAGTCTTCTTCCAGGTCGGGGCTAACCTGCCAGCCGAGGGGCGCCAATACAGCCTTGGCCGGGTACCGGCCGGAAGTGAGTTCCGGTGGAAACCTCGCTGGTCGTGGACGCGTCTGCGTGAACTCCCGACAGATCTGCGCTATGTCTCCGCACGCGAAGCGAGCTTTCGCGAAGCGTTGTTGCTCCCGAGCGGCGCGCTGGTGATCGAGTGTGAATCGTCTGCGGGGCCTGTACGACTATGGGTCCGCGCGGAACATGCGGCGCGCGTTGTGAAGATGATCCGGCGTACAGGTACCCCGAGCTTGTCGAAGCCTTAGCACCAACACTTGACACCAACAGGCCCGTACAGCAGCGGTCAGTGCCGAACCTCAGCGGACGATCAGCCGAGGATCACGGCCGGTTGGCCTACGACGCCGACGCCCCATGATCGACCTGACAAGGATGAGACCAGGCCTCTCCGGGGTGACCGCATGTGACCATCCAGAGACCCCAAGATCCTCTTGGCCAGCCCGGGAGACCTCACCGACCTCCGCGCCCGCAGTTCGCATCGAGCGGGCAGGCCGGGGTAGGAAGGGGTGGACGTGTCGAGGTGGCCACGGCCCGGATTCGAACCGGGGTTTCCGCATCGGGCGAACCCGCGTACGACGTCTTGGGCCGCTAAAACGACTCATGGCCAGACGGATCGTACTGGCTCAGAGACTGGCAAGCCCACCTCTTTTTGGCAATGACACCTCAGGTCAAGCCCGTCTCCGCCCTTGGATGACTGCACCTCTGGTCGTCGAATGAGGCCAAATCGCGACCTACCGGGATCCGGTCAGATTCGCCCACACTCAAACACATGGGGGCGATTCGGGATCGTGACCAGTCGGCATGCCATCGCTGCGGGGAGACCAGCCACACCGTGCGTGAGCGCGGACGGTTCGGCCTCATGGCGAGCTACTGCGAGAGGTGCTGGAACACCTTCGCCAACGAGATGGCCGAAGCCGACGGAGCCACAGCCGCTCCCAGACCGGACCTTGACCCTGACGACGTGACTTGGATCGAGCCGCCCGTTTGCCCCGAATGCGGAAGCTTGGTCCGCATATGCCCCACGAACTACGACCGGTGGGTCAGTCTCGCCATGGTGGAGTTACCCGCCAAGGACGTCCCAGAGCCCTTCCGGTGGCGTTTGACGAGGCTTCCGGCCCCCTCCCCCATCTCCACGGATATCGTGGCTGTACGGGTCCGTGGAATCGATCCACTGCCAGGCGATCCGGTCGTGCCGGCCCACCGCATGATGTGCGTTCCCGAGTGGGGCGAGCCGTAGAACGCGGCGGCGAGCACGGAGTGCGGTCCGTGTCTCTCGCGTGCCCGATCAGGTGGCGACCGGCGGGCAGTGGCGGGGAACACCGGGGAGTCAGCCGAGAACCCCCACGTCAGCGAGTCGCCAGGTCAGGCCCGGTCCGCATACGCGATCTTCCAAACTAGCTACGCGGGTTCGATTCCCGTCGCCCGCTCCAATGGCCTCCGGCCCGGTTTCGAGGGATTCCTCGGACCGGGCCGGAGGTTTTTTGTCGCCTCACGGCGGGTGTTCGGACGTATCCGGGCGGTCACTAGAACTGGATCGAGTTGATCGTGTCCGCTATCGAGTTCAGGAAGCGTTGGATGTCGTCGGCCATACCCGTGGAGGCGAGGAAGAAGCCGAAGAGGATGGCGACGACGGCCGGTCCGGCCTTGATCGTCCCTCCTCGCATCAGGACTACCAGGATGATCCCCAGCAAGAGCACCACTGACAGCGAAATGGCCACACAGATCACACCCTCGGTCGGTCCGCACTCCCGGCCCGGGGCGCCGACCCCACGCGCACCCCGCCAGAACCATCGTGCCACCAACCAGGCCGTCATATGCAGCAGGTGAGGCAACGTCGGTCACGGCACCGCGCACGTGCCGCCCGCGTCTCCGGTCAACAGGAGGGTGCCGGGAGCGAATTCGGGATGATCGTTGCCGTGCACACACAACCCGTGCGCAGGTAATTCGAATTGTTGCCACAGACACATCAAGGGGCAGGGGCAGGGCGGTAATTAACCGGACATTTCACCGGAGTCGCCTGCGCACGCTATGCACCATTTAGTCGGGATGAATGCGGACAGACCGTCGCATGCCATGCGCCGTGCGGTGTACACACGGTGATGCTCTGCCCGATGACGACTTCACCGAATCCCGGGTACCCGTGAGTCACGAGTACTCCTCAATACAGGATTCACGTGGATGGTTTTACGAAATCGCACAGACAACGCTAGGGTGCCTCAGATGTTCACCGCTGCCTCGTCCCCCACTTGCGCAGCGAGTGCTCGGACCGTCTCCCGGAGTCCCCGGCGGGAGGGTCTGTGACGAACTCGCTGCGACCGCACGACCGGTCCAGGGCGCCGCTCCCGCCGGCACAGTCACCACAGTCGCCGGCCGACGGAGTGCCGAGTCCGCGCTCGCTGAAGTCCTCGTCCCCTCACCCGACGCCGAGTGGCGCCTCCCCGGACGCCAGACCGGCCAAACAACGTGACGCGTTCTTCGACAACGCCAAGTACCTCGCCATCGTGCTCGTCGCGATGGGGCACGCGTGGGAGCCGCTGACCGACCACAGCCGGGCCGCCGAGGCGCTGTACATGTTCGTGTACACGTTCCACATGCCGGCGTTCATCATCATCTCCGGCTACTTCTCGCGCAGTTTCGACATGCGTCCCGACCGGCTCCGGCGGCTGGTCACCGGCATAGCCGTGCCGTACGTCCTCTTCGAGGTCGCGTACTCCGTCTTCAAGCGGTACGGCAACGACGACCCCTCGCACCCGATCAGCCTGCTCGACCCCTGGTACCTCACCTGGTTCCTGATCGCGCTGTTCGTGTGGCGGCTGACGACGCCGCTGTGGAAGGTGGTGCGCTGGCCGATCCCGGTGGCGCTCGGCATCGCGGCGCTCGCGTCGGTCTCGCCCGACATCGGTGACGACCTGGATCTGCAGCGCGTCCTGCAGTTCCTGCCGTTCTTTGTCGTCGGGCTCTTCATGAAGCCCTCGCACTTCCAGTTCATGCGGCGCCGTGAGGTGCGGATCCTGTCCGTGCCGGTGGCGGTGAGCGCGCTGGCGCTGGCGTACTGGGTGGGTCCGCACATGAACTCGGCCTGGTTCTACCACCGGGACAGCGCGCAGGAGTTGGGGGCGCCCTGGTGGGCCGGGGTCGTCATGACCCTGGCGCTGTTCGGCTGCTCCATGGTGCTCACCACGTGCTTCTTCGCCTGGGTGCCCCGGCGGAAGATGTGGTTCACCGTGCTGGGCGCGGGCACGCTGTACGGCTATCTGCTGCACGGGTTCCTCGCGAAGGGCTCGCGGTTCTGGGACTGGTACGACGCCAACGCGTGGGTCTACCAGCCGGTGGGCGAGCTTGTTCTCACCTTCTTCGCCGCGGCCGTGATCACTGTGCTGTGCACGCCGCCGGTGCAGCGGATGTTCCGGTTCGCCATGGAGCCGAAGATGGAGTGGGCGTTCAAGCGGGATGCCACCGAGTTGGCTCGTGAGCGGGGGAAGGTCGGGGCCAAGGCGTAGGTCGTCGCCCCGGGTTTCCTTGTCCCCTTCAGGGGGTGTCCGTTGCCTCCTCGGCCGTCGGTTCTTCCGACAGGCCGAGGAGGTTTCGCATGTGGGCGTACTTGTGGGTCAGGCGGGTGCGGGTGGGGTCGTCCAGGGCGGCGAGGCGGGTCGGGTTCGCGTTGTGGGCGAGGTCGGACTGTTTGACGAGGAGGGCGCCGGGGGTGGCGAGGATGCGGGTGGCGTAGGCCTCTGGGGGTTCGTCGGGGTGTTTGGTGAGGGCGAGGACGATGGCCTTGGTGCGGGGGGTCAGGGGGGCTTCGGTGAGCCAATCCTCGGTGAGGGCGTTGTCCTCTATGGCGTCGTGGAGCCAGGCTGCGGCGATCTGGTCCGGGTCGCCGCCTCTTGTCTTCACGCCGTGGGCCACCGCTTGGAGGTGTTCGGTGTAGGGTCTGCCCGCTTTGTCTGTTTGGGTGGCGTGTGCGGCTCTTGCGAGGGTTTCTACTTCGGGGAGGGAGAGGGGAGTTGGGGGTGTCATGGGGGTGGGCTCCTGTCTTGTGGTGGGTGGATTGTCGCCCCCGCCGCCCCTACCCGTCCCATCCTTCAGGGGCTGTGCCCCTTCGACCCCCTTGGGCGCCCAGTAGCTCGGGGGGACGGGTTCGTTGGCGGGTGCGGGTTCGTCGGGGTTGATCGCGCAGTTCCCCGCGCCCCTGAAAAGCCGCAGTTGCCCTTGGCCCTTCAACGACCGCGTGGTTCCTCGGCCCTCAAAGACCGTGCAGTTCTTTGCCGGTCCTCCGGTGCCCTGAAGGGAGCGTGCCGGTCTCTGCGGTCTCCGTGCCCCTGGGGGTGTTACTTGGTGGCTGTGGGGCCTTCTCGGCAGATCAGGAGGAGGGCTCGGTCGTCGTTCACGTCTTTGGCTACTGCTTCGATGAGGTGCCAGGCGGCGCCGTGGAAGCCGCCGGCCACGTAGCGGTCGGCTTCGCCGGTGAGGCGGTCGATACCTTCGACGATGTCGCGGTCGGAGGTCTCGACGAGGCCGTCGGTGAAGAGCATGAGGACGTCGCCGGGGCGGAGGGAGCCCTTGACGGGGTCGAACTGGGCGCCGTCGTAGACGCCGAGGAGGGGGCCCTCGGCGGCCTTCTCCTCCCAGCGGCCGGTGCCGGCGCTGAGCTGGAGGCCCGGTGGGTGGCCGGCGGAGAAGAGTTCGTAGTCGCCGGAGTCGAGGTCGAGGACGAGGTGGATGGAGGTCGCGAAGCCCTCGTCCCAGTCCTGGCGGAGGAGGTAGCCGTTGGCCGCCGGGAGGAACGCGTGCGGTGGGAGCGATCCCAGCAGACCCCCGAAGGCGCCGGAGAGGAGCAGGGCTCGGGAGCCCGCGTCCATGCCCTTGCCGGAGACGTCGGTGAGGACGACTTCGAGGGTGCGACCGCCGTTCGTACGGGCGGCCACGACGAAATCGCCCGAGAAGGACTGGCCGCCCGCCGGGCGCAGGGCCATCTCGCGGTGCCAACCGGCGGGCAGCTGCGGCAACTTGCTCTGGACCCGGATGCGTTCCCGCAGGTCGAAGAGCATGGTGCCGCCGCGCCGCCAGGGGACGCCGACGCGGCTGCGGAACTGGGCGATGAGCAGGCCGAAGAAACCGCAGGCTGCGACCACGAGCACTATGCCGGGGGTGACTCTGGCGGGGCCCTCGGTGTAGGGGCCGAGCTTCACGGACTCCACGATCAGCGCGGTCGCGGCGGCCGCGTACAGACCGAGGAGGCTGGCGGGGCGGAGCAGCAGGCCGCCCGCGACGATGGGGAGGACGAGGACGGCGGGTGAGAACCACACCTCGTCGATCATCGTGAGACAGGCGATCAGCGGGATCATCAGCAGCAGACCGGCGAGGGCGATCCAGTCGGAGCCGTCCCCGCGGAAGTAGTCGACGGCGGATTTGCGCAGGCCGGTGCGGGCCCGGTGAACCAGCTTCTTCATCCGGGCCGTGAGCGTATCGGCCGCCGCGCGCCGCTCTCGTCCTGCTGCCATTGTTCGGGACCTTATCCATCGGACCAGCCCCTGTGCACAGGAGGTCCTACTTGTCCCCCTTCCGAGGGCCGGTTCACGACGAATCTCACACAGATCTCACACCGGAACGCGCTCTTCGGCCCCCGTGCGCCCTCCGTGCGGCACCTGGGAAGGATCCCACGTCGAACGGCGACGCGCGGGGCAAATTCACTCGCTCGTATCGGATCGCCCTGCTAGGCATGGCGTATGACGACTGAGCTGCGGGCGCTGCGCAAGGAAGACTGGACCGTCTGGTACGACAACCTCCTCCGCGCCTTCGGCGGAGCCCCGGAACCGGCCGAGGAACGGGAGTTGTGGCAGGCCCTGACACCGTACGACCGTTCCGTCGGCGCGTGGGACGGCGATCAATGCGTGGGGTCGGCCGGGGCGTTCGACTTCCGGCTCACGGTTCCCGGGGGCGCCGTCGTCCCGGCGGCGGGCGTCACGATGGTCGGTGTCGCGGCCACGCACCGGCGGCGCGGGGTACTGACGTCCATGATGCGACGGCAGTTGGACGACATCCGCTCCTGGGGCGAGCCGCTGGCCGTGCTGACCGCGTCCGAGCCGGTGATCTACGGCCGGTTCGGGTACGGCCTGGCCACACAGCGCCTCGCCGCCGACATCGACACCACCCGCGTACGGCTGTCCGTCCCGCCCGGTACCGATGACGTACGGCTGCGGTACGCGGACCCCGCCGAAGTGCTCGACGCGTGCGAGTCGGTGTACGCGCGACGGGTCCCGGGGCGGCCGGGGATGCTGGAGCGGCGGCCCGGCTGGGAGCGGTTGGATCTGCTGGACACGGACCGCCACCGGGAGGGGGGAGCGTCGCACCTGCAGTGCGTGGTGGCCGAGCGGCCCGGTGACGGGGACGGTTCCGGGGTGGTCGGGTACGCGCGCTTCCGGACCAAGGCCGACTGGGGGCCGGGCGGGGCGGAGGGGGTCGTCCAGCTGAGTTCGCTGGAGGCCGTGGATCCAGCCGCGCACGCCGCGTTGTGGCGGTTCCTCTTCGACATCGATCTGACGCGGTGCGTGGTCGCCCACCGGCTGCCCGTGGACGAGCCCGCGCTGCATCTGGTGTCGGACGTCCGCCGGTGCGGGCTGCGGGTGGTGGACGATCTGTACCTGCGGCTCGTGGACCTCGGCGCCGCGCTCCGGGCGCGGACCTATCAGGCGCCGCTGGACGTGGTGTTCGAGGTCGAGGACGCCTTCTGCCCCTGGAACGAGGGGCGTTGGCGGCTGACCGGTGACCCCAAGGGCGCCACCTGCGAGCGGACCGCCGACGCCGCCGAGGTCTCCCTGTCCGTACGGGAGTTGGGGACGGCGTATCTGGGCGGGGTGAGCCTGTCCTCCCTGGCGGCGGCCGGGCGGGTGCGGGAGTTGCGGCAGGGGGCGCTGGCGGAGGCGTCCGTGGCGTTCCTCACGTCCGGGTTGGCTCCCTGGTTGCCGCACGGGTTCTAGGCCACGGAGGCCTCGATCGCGTCCGCGGTACCGGGGTTCACCTCTGTTGGCAGGCCGGGCACCAGAAGAGGTTGCGGGCGGCGAGATCGGCGGTGCGGATCTCGCCGCCACAGATGTGGCAGGGCAGGGCCGCCCTGCGGTACACGTACACCTCGCCGCCGTGGTCGTCGACGCGCGGCGGGCGGCCCATGGCCTCGGGGGTGTGTTCCGGGCGGACGGTGTCGATGCGGTTGTGGCGGACGCCCTCGCGCATGAGGGCGACGAGGTCGGTCCAGATCGCGGCCCACTCCGCCGCGGTGACGTCCTTGCCCGCGCGGTACGGGTCGATGCCGTGCCGGAAGAGGACCTCGGCGCGGTAGACGTTGCCGACGCCCGCGATCACCTTCTGGTCCAGGAGGAGCGCGGCGATCGTCGTACGGCTGCGGGAGACGCGCGCGTAGGCGCGGGCCGGATCGGCGTCGGGGCGCAGGGGGTCCGGGCCGAGGCGGGCGTGTACGGCCTGCTTCTCGGCGTCCGTGATCAGGGCGCAGGTCGTCGGGCCGCGCAGGTCCAGGTACGAGGTGTCGTTGCGCAGCCGCAGGCGGACGGTGTCCGTGGGCGGGGGCGCGGGGGCCGGGCCGATGGTGACCTTGCCGAAGAGGCCCAGGTGGATGTGGACCCGTTCCTCGGCGTCGGGGTCGCCGAAGTGCAGGAAGAGGTGCTTGCCGTGGGCCTCGGCGGCGTGGAGGGGGGTGCCGGTGAGGAGGGCCGCGGCGTCGGCGAACTTGCCCTGGGGGCTGGTGACGTGGGTGCGGTGTGCTGTGCCGCCGAAGTGGGTGAGGCAGTCTTCGGCGAGGCGGTGGATGGTGTGCCCCTCCGGCACGGGGGCCTCCGGCGGTTCGGCGGGGTGGGTGGGGGGGTGGGTCGGGGGTGATTTTGGGTGTGGGTTCGGTGGGGGTTGCTCGCGCAGTTCCCCGCGCCCCTAAAGGCAACGGCCCCTGCGGGCCGTTGAAAAAGCACGGGGCGCAGCCCCTGCTTTTTCAGG